>CAIZGN010000111.1 GCA_903932505.1 Candidatus Hydrogenedentota bacterium | reverse complement strand
GAACACGGACGGTTATGACGGGGCCGCGTTTGCTCAATCGTATCGGAAGTCCCGCTACGGTGGATAGCTTTTTCCCTTCGGTCGGTACATGAATGCGGAGTACATCCTATGTGGCCAGTCCTTCTAGCGGTTTGTCTGGGCGGGGTGCAGTGGCAGCATCCGGCTGGCATGGTGACCGAGTCCACCATTGTCGAAATGCGGGAAAAGCTGGCGCATCAGGCGTGGGCGAAGGAACAGTATGAGAGCAGAAAGAAGCAGTTGGAGCCGTGGCTCCGTGCGTCTTCGGAAGCCTTGCAGCGCGTATTCCCCAAGACCTGCGGCAATGTCTACCACAATTTTTCGTGTCCGGACGACCGCCACAAGCTCGATTTCAACCCGCTGGAACCTGATACCTTCACTTGCCCGAGCTGCAAGAAGAGCTTCCCGTCCCAGACCGATGCGGGCATCTACAGGGCGGGTGACCGCTATAAGGGCACGATGTACGACGGATGGGTCTGCCTGTTTTGCCTGAACGGGGCCGGGGCGGCCGTGGACCTCGCGACCATGGGGCGGGTCGAGGATAATGCAGCGTATTTGGACCGATCGGCGGAGTTGTTGCTGCTCTTTGCGGGGATGTTGGAAGGCCTGAAGGTTAAGGATGATCCCGACCCGCAGATGCGGTGTCTGCTGACCTACCATCGCGAAGGGGACAACAAGGTCCTTTTTGACCTCACCCAGGCCTACGAGCTGGTGCGAAACCGGATGGAGGAGTCCGCGCGCAAGCGGGTTGAGACTTCGGTGATCACCCGAATGCTCAATGACATCATGCTGGAGCCCACCTACAAGTACGACCACAACAACGTCTATCAATGGCACCGCACGATTGTACAAGCGGCCCTTGCCCTGGAGCGCGAAGATCTCATTGATTGGAGTTTCGGGCGGGGGGATTTCGATCCGGAGCATCAGCCGGAGCATCGAAGCATGCGCCGTATTCTGGGGAAACACTTCAAACCGGACGGCGCGTATTGGGAGCTGTGCTCGGGCTATCACCTGTACCCTGTGTTTCATCTGTGTGAATTTGCGGTATTGTCGCACCATCTGGCGCAAATGGATCCCGCACGCTTTCCCGCCGATCAATATGACCTGACGCGGAACGACAGCGAGGGCGGCCAGGTGATTTTCAACGCGCTGCACTGGTTTCTTTCCTTGGCAATGCCCAATCGTCGGATGCCCACGGTGGGTGATTCGATGTTGCCCGAGGCGGGTTTGGAGGATTATTACGCAACGGCAGAAACGGGTTACCGTTTCTTCGGCATCAAGGAAATCGGGGATATTGCGACGCTGCGTGGCGGTCAGCGCAGCTGGTTTGCCTTGCTCTACGGCGCGCCAGAGATTACGCAGCAGCCCACCGCCTTTCAAAGTGCGAATTTGTCCAGCGGTTGGGTGTCGTTACGGGGAGAATGGGCCGGGAACCGGGTGTGGGCCGGGCTGAACGCGCTGGAGGCGGGTGGGGGGCATCAGCACGCTGATCGGCTCAATTTGCTCACCTATTCACATGGGCAAAAACTGCTTCTGGAGAAGGCCACGCCGTACAACGAGTCCGCCATGCGGGACCTTGGCACTTTGACGCCCATGCACAATACGGTCACGGTCGATGAGGGGTCGCAGAAGCAGGGGGAGACTCTGAGCCCTGAGGAGCGTCCCAAGGTCGTTCGTTGTTTCGATTCGACGACGCTGCATTATGCGGAGGTGGACGGGAGTCACATCTATCCGCAGGCAAAGGTGTATCGGCGGGCGGTTGCGGTGATCGAGGACCTAATCATCGACCGTTTTGAGGTGCGTGGCGCAGGAACGACCAATTGGATGGCGCACCATGCGGGAGGCCGCCCGGAATTGTCTGTGACCGCCGCGCCAGCGACTTTTGAGCCGAAAGTGTGGCTTCAGAATGGCACGGAGAACACGGTGCGCGCGCAAAGCTCGGTCGCATGGGAGGCCCGGTGGAAAGTGGGGGATGTGAACTCGCGTCTCACCATGGGAGGGGGCGCGGACACTGAAATTTACCTGCTAGACACCTATCCGGTGGCAAACGCCGTTATCACCCCCCAGGATCCGCCTTGCGCGAGCCTTTGTGCCCGGCGTCATGGGGACAGCGTGTTCTTGGCCGTGTGGGACGCTTGGCTTGAGCATCCCAACCTACAAGGCGTCGAAGTGGGGGACAGGGACGGTACCCTTAAGATTCGCACCGCATCGGACACCTGGTATGTGCTTTTCGGGGCGGGGCCTGCCCGGTTTTCGGACGGGGTTATTCTGGACGGGAACGCCGAATTCATGCTCTTGAGAGGGCGGCAGTCGGCGGCGTGGATTAATGGAACCCACATGTCGGCCGACACGCCCGATGGGCGGATCGAGATTCGTGCCGATTCGGCCTGTAATCTGGAGGTGGTTCATTCTGGGGAGACCGTAGCCCTGACCTGTTCCGCACCCGTGGCCTTTGACACAAAGGGCGGGGAAAACCAAGCCCGGGCCACCGGGGCAAGGGCACAATACTCGGGAAACCTTTGGCCGTCCGCTAAATGAACTGGGCGACGATGGCCTGCAAGATCGAATCCACGTTTTCGGGGGTGATTTCCTGACGACGCACCGCCTGTTCAGCGAGCGGCCGCTGGATGGGGTCATTCAGGTCTCGCAGGTGGGCGAAAAGGCCTAGCCGT
>CAIZGN010000110.1 GCA_903932505.1 Candidatus Hydrogenedentota bacterium | reverse complement strand
CCCAAGCGACAATCCCGCTTGTTTCTGCGCGATCACCGCCAGCTTGCCGATGATCATCAGTCCAGCGCCCGCTCCGCAGGCGTACATGAACCAGAGCAGGAAAAACTGGGGTGTCTTTAACACCTCCCAAGGGGTGAAGTCTTCCTTCTTGGCCTCCGCCCCGGGCCCGGCGGGCAAGCGCGGCGTTGAACCCGCAGGGATATACCCGGCGGGCGGCACCCGGAGGACTTGGGCGAGGATGGTCACAACAAAGAGAAAAAGAATCCCGAGCAGCAACATCGTTCGCTGCGTTCCGTAGGCCCCAGTGAGATAGTTGGCGAGTGGCGAGGCGTATACCGATGCGAGACCAAATCCGGAAACAACGAGACCCGCGATGAGTCCGGTCTTTTCCTTAGGGAACCACTTCACTGCGGGGGGGGTTGTGGAGGCGTAGCCAAACCCGAAGCCGCTTCCGGCCAGCAGCCCAAAACCAAGAACGAATCCGAGCGGCGAGGTCGTCAGACTGCAAAGGATCATCCCCAGTCCCGTGAGCACCCCGCCAGCCGTCGCGACAATGCGGGGACCAAACTTATCCTGAAGGCGTCCCGCCAGCACCATAATAATCGAGAAGACGAGACAGGCCACGGAGTACGGTAACGACTTGTCCGCCTCCGTCCAGTGCCAGTCCTCCGGAATGCCCTTGCTGAGCACGCTCCACGTATAGAGAATGCCCAAAGCCAGATTGATGCCCATACCGGCGAAGGTGATTCGCCAGCCGATGTTCTTGATGCTGCCGGTGGTTTCGCCCATGTTTCAACCTCTCCTTCCAATCTCAACGGGTACAACGAAAGACATACCACGAACACCCTGTTTCGCCCTTCCAGTGCTTCAGCACCGGGACAACCTCAGAAGGCAATCATCTCGGTTCATTTTCCGCTTCCAGCCAAGCACGCGACGGAAACAGGAGAATCGTGGTGACGAAGCTCAACGCTATGAGCACACAGGCTTCGGAAAAGCGACCGGCGAGGAAGAACAGCAGTAAACCGAGAATGCCGCCGGTCTCAGCGATGACCATGGACACGATGACGGCACGCATTCTAACTTGGAGACTCGCGTTGTCGCCCCCAGCAAGGAGGGAACGAACTTTGGGGGCAGCCAGAAAGGCGAAAATACTAAGCAGAAAGAATGCGGCCATGAGCTCTTTTGCGTAATCGATCGCCACATGGGTCTCCGCCAGTTCTTCCGGGGACATGACCGCCCGTAGCAGGAAAATCAGCAACAGGTAGAACAAGGGCGAGGCCACCATGGCCATGGCCACCACTTGCACCGCAAGTGCGGACTGAATCGGTCGGGCTCCAAAGTTGTTCGACATGGAAACTCCTCCAATTGTTATCGAAACCAGCATGACCGATCCGTGAAACGATGTCAAGGAAAGCGGTAAGATGCCGTTTCCACATTGTGCGCTGTCCGCTCCCCGGTCTCTTGGGCAGACAGGAATGTCTGCCCCACTCTGCAGAACAAGCCCCCCCTGGGAGCGCCGGCATCCCTGCCGACTCCCGGTGATTGGTACCGCCCCGGCCGGCAGGGATGCCGGCGCTCCCAGGAAAGCGAAGGCTGAAAAAAGCATGGAAGAACCAACCCACTCAATCGCAGACAGGAGTGTCTGTCCCACATTTTGGTTAGGGGAAAGGGCAGACAGGAATGTCTGCCCCACACTCTCAGCCCTCCTGGGCCGGAGTCCCTAGGGCGCGGCGGTTCTCCTCGGCCTCGGGTAGGCCGGGGGCCAAGGCCAAGGCGCGCGAAAACGCTTCTTTCGCGCGGGTCGTCTCTCCCAAGGCGTGGAGCGCCACGCCTATGTCGTTGTGCAGATAAGGGTCCTCGGGGTCCAAGCGCGCCGCTTCGACGAAGGCGCGCAGCGCGTTGCCGACCACACCTTCCGAAAAGAGCCGCTCGCCTTCCACGCGCAAGGAACGCGCCCGAAGCAGGTCTTGAAACTCCGCGATGGCCGGTGAGGCGGCGGCGAGTGCTTGCAGCACTTGTTGGGCTTCAGCGACCTCGCCTTGCCGGTCGAGAACTCGAACCAGGCACAAACGCGCCATAGGGGAGTCCGGAACCGCATGCAACACCGCCTCCAGCCGCTCCCGGGCCTCGGCGAGCCGTCCATCGCGACACGCAATGGCCGCAAGCGCCGTCACCACATGCGGCGGCGATATGCCCGCGTTTTCCAGTCGCTCGAACAGGGTTCGCGCCTCGTCGAGCGCCCCCCGGCTCATCAGCATCCCCCCCAGGGTGCTCGCGCAGTCGAGATAAAGCGGGTCTATGGCTAGGGCCTTTCGGAACGCTCTTTCCGCCTCTGCACCCTCGCCACAGGCCCACGCCTGTTCCCCCAGGTCCCGCCACGCCTTCAGGGAATCAGGTGCCGCCTGCGCCTTGCTTCGGCAAATATCCAGATACATGCGCGCCTTGGCTTTCCCGCGATCGGGGTCGGCCACAAAGCCGTAGTGATGCACCAGCACCGGTTCGTGCCGGATGCGTCCTCTCCGCTCGGTCACGCTTTCGGTGAGGTTCTCGTGGATCGCCTCGCGGTAGACGTACCCCTGCCCGTTGCGGAAAAGGCGGATAATATCCACGCGCAGATACCCTGAAAACCCCCGCGCATACGGATCCTGAGGCGGAACCGCCGTCCAGCGCCAGGCCCTCGGGTCGTTGCAGTAATTCGCCTGGATGAGTTCGATGGCGTCGGCGTCCAAACCATTCCCGTCGACCACCGCGCGAATCCGCGCGGCACCCGCCGGATCCAGCACCTCGTCGGCATCCATCTGCAGCAGCCAATCGCCATCTGCTGCCTCCAAGCACCGGTTGCGCGCCTTTGAAAAATCATTTTCCCAAGGAATATCGATGACTCGAGCCCCCGCCGCCAGTGCAATCTCCCGGGTGGCATCCGTCGACCCCGTGTCCGCCACCACCAGTCCGTCCACAATACCCCGCAGGCTATCGAGACACGCCCCCAGACACGACGATTCGTTCTTCACAATCATCACGGCGGTGAGTGTCGGCATGGGGGGCGGCGCTCCTTCACGGTTGCGGTGTTGAAGCCATGGTACGTGCGGGCCCGCCACCCAGTCAATCCGTAACTGGAAAAATGGCGTCCAGCCCAATACAATAAGGCAGAAACCGCATGCGGGCAAAATGTGACCCGGGAGTATGCAAAGATGGAAGGCACCATTCTCATTGTCGACGACGAAGGAACCATTCGTGACGCTTTTTCCCGCGCTTTTATCGGTGAGGGCTACGAAGTCATCACCGCTGCCAGTGCCGAGGAAGCCCTCGACCTCGTTCAAGGCCGCCGGGTGGATGTGGCCTTCCTCGACCTGCTCCTGCCCGGCATGAACGGCGTCGACCTGTGCCGTGCGCTTAAGAAAAAGAATCCCATTATGTGCTGTTTCGCGGTCACCGGTCACCGCTCCCTGTTCGAACTCGCCCAGTGCCGGGAAGCGGGTTTCGAGGATTATTTCGTGAAACCGGCCCGTCTGGGCCTGCTCTTCAAGACAGCCGAGCTCGCCCTCGACCGCATGGCGCGCTGGAGATTGTGACCTGCGGCGAACGGCCATGAGGCCTAACAGAAACACGGGTATCGTGCCCGTTGTTAAACCTTGCCCCAACAAAACCAGAAAAGGGTTTACGCATGAAAATCAGCATCGGCGGATATAGTTTTCACCGCCTTCTCGAATCCGGAAAGCAGGACTTTTTCGGATACATCACGGACTCAAAGGCCCTGGGTGCCACGCAGCTCGACCCGTGGAATGAACAACTTGCACCACTCGTGCCGGGTGACCAGACCGTGAAGGCCGAGTCGACCGCAAACCCCGCGCAACTCTCTGCGGCAGAGGAAACCTATCTGCGCCAAGTGCTCGAGGCCGCCGAAGCCGCCGGGTTGCCCTTTGGCTGCATCGCCTTGGATGGTGCGCATATCTACGAACCCGAACCCGAAGCCCGAGAGGCTAACAGCCGCCTCGCGAGCCGTTGGCTTCAAATCGCCGAAAAACTCGGCGCGGCCCAACTGCGCGTCGACGCAGGCGGCCCGGAAGTCTTGACCGACGAGAATTTTGACATCATCCGTGCGGGCTATGTCGATCTTATCTCCCGCGCGCAGGACAAGGGAATTGAGATTCTCATCGAAAACCACTGGGGTCCCTCCGTGAACCCCGATCAGGTGGTGCAAATCCTCGAGACCATCCCAGGCTTGGGCCTGCTCTTCGATTCACACAACTGGGCCGAGGGACGCCAGCACGAAGGCTGGGAGAAATGCGCACGCTTTGCCCGCTCCACCCACTTCAAGACCTTCTGCTTTGCAGAAAACGGGCTGGATCCCTCCGTCGATCTGCCTCGCTGCATCGCCCTGCTCAAAGCACAGGGATACAACGGTTGCTGGGGTGTGGAAAGCGTCCCGGAAGACGGCAACGAATACGACGCCGTAAAGAAAACCATCGCCCTGATAAATAACTACGCGGCCTGACCGTATTTCATATCGGCAGCCAAAGCGCGGACCGTGGAGGGTTTCCGCATCATGGAGCACGACATGTCTGAATCGAAGAAGATGAGAATAGGTGTGATCGGCGTCGGCCAAATCGGTAAGTACCATCTCGAAAACTACCAGAAGATAGACGGCGCGGAAGTCGTTGCCATCGCGGATATTGATCAGGCCGAGGCCACCCGAGTCCAAAAACGCTTCGACATTCCCGATATCTATTTCACCGCCGCCGAGCTGCTCGCCCGACCCGATATCGACGCGGTCGATGTCTGCCTCCACAATAACCTCCACCAGCCCTACACCTGCGCGGCCCTTCGGGCGGGCAAGCACGTGTATTGCGAAAAGCCCATGGCGGGGGCCTATCGTGATGCCGCCACGATGTTGCAGACCGCAAGTGAAACCGATCGCATGCTCGCCATCCAGGTCGCCACGCTTTTCCTGAAGGAAACAAAAGCCGCCCGCGCCCTCATCGATGGCGGCCATCTCGGCAAGCTATACCACGCCCGCTCCACCGGATTCCGTCGGCGCGGGCGTCCTTATGTGGACGGCTATGGCACCATGAAATTTGTGCAGAAAGAGGTAGCCGCCGGAGGCGCGCTTTACGACATGGGCGTCTACCACATCATCAACATGCTGTACCTGCTCGGGAATCCCGCCGTGCAAAGCATCTGCGGAAAAACCTATCAGGAAACCAGCATGGACGAACGCCGACTCGGTCTCAGCGGGTACGGTGTCGAAGAATTGGGCCTGGGTTTTGTCCGCTTTGAGAACAACATCACGCTCGATATAATTGAGTCTTGGGCCATTCATCTGGGCGCATTTGAAGGATCGTCCATCGTGGGAAGTCTGGGCGGGGTTCGGCTCGAGCCCTTCTCCTATCACTTCAACCTTGGCGACCTCGATTTCGATGCCACGGCGAACCTCGAAGCCTTCGAATACCGCCTGCACAATGTCCATGAAGTCGGCGATGTTTACGACACTGCGCAGCACCATTGGATAGCCGCGCTTCAGGGGCGGGTGCCGCTAATCCCCACGGCAGAATTCGCCCTCAATGCCATGCTTATATCGGAGGGGATTTATCTCTCCCAAAAACTGGGGCGAGAAGTCACTGCAGAGGAAGTTCGGGAAGCCTCAAGCTCCACCGCCGTACCGTATACATGACAGAAAGAGCACACTAAAGTGTGTGTCTTCTACCACCGCTTCCCCTGAAGCAAGGCCACTATCGATTCCCCGACCACGATAACGTCTTCCACCGGCAGGCGCTGGAGAATATCTTCGGGGAAGAGGAAGGACGCGGCAGGCGGGAATTCATCATCGCCCGCGTACCACGACAGCCGAAGTGCAATCTCAGGGAAGACCCTGAACTCAAAGCCCACATCGCCGTGGGGGGCAGGGGTAGCACCGAGCCGCAGACAGGCCTGCGTGAAAGTGTCGCGTTCACGACCGGCGGTGCCGCACAAACGCCCCAGCACGCGACCCTTGTACACGCTTTCGTAACCGCGTATATCCGGGAAATCAGAGAAGGTCATCCACCGATCCGCCTGGGGCGCAAGGGAGCGCATGGTCAGGTAGTGCAGGGCGATAACGCGCCACCACAGTGTGGGGGAGACCGGTGTCTCATTGTCCGCGCCGAACCCGACGACATGCACGGTCTCTGCATTTAAATCGATGTGGAAGGTGGCGTTGAGTACAGGGAGCCCATAGGCGGCGCGGCCGATCGAAACCGCCCCGAGTCGCTCAATATTCTCGGTGCTCTGCGCGCGCGCACCCGCGAAGGCGTGTCGCAGAGCGATTTCGTAATTGTCTTGATGGTCGGGTGGGCGCATGGTACT
>CAIZGN010000109.1 GCA_903932505.1 Candidatus Hydrogenedentota bacterium | reverse complement strand
TGCGAAACCCGGAGCAGGCAAGATGCCTGCGTTATGCAAGCCGAAATGCGATCCCAACTCCCCCGCGAACCCCCGGGGCTGAAATACTTGGAACGACTCCGCTCAAATTGCTAGGCTAGTCTTGCATAGTTTTATCACCGGTGATGCCGGTGCGTTTGTAACCGTGAAAATAAGGACTTGACTATGAGAATCGCTTGTTTGGCTCTGGTTTTGTGCGTGATGGGGATAGCTTCGGGTGCGGGTGCTGCGCCGGTTACTTTGGATTTGGGCCGGGCTTCCGCCTTGGCTACCCCGGATGCGGCCCGGGCCTCGGCCATGCCTTTGCGCGTTTTGCGGGAGGAAGTAGTGAAGCGCACCGGTATCCCGTTGAACGAGGGTGCAGGCTCTTCGAAAATCACGCTGGGCTTGGACGCAAAGGGATTGGCTAAAGAAGGTTTTCGCATCGAAGTGGTGGGGGATGGGCTTTCAATTGTTGGCGCAGACACTCGGGGTCTTCTATACGGTGTGGGCTGGTTTCTGCGGCATATGGACTATGGTGCCGCGCGTCTGATGTTGACGGCGGAGCTGCCATACACAAGTACGCCGGTCTATGCCATTCGCGGACATCAATTGGGCTATCGCGCCACCGCGAATTCCTGGGATGCCTGGACGGTTGCGCAGTTCGACCAATATATCCGTGAGTTGGCGCTTTTCGGCGCGAATTCCATTGAGAGCATCCCGTTTCACGATGACCGCGCGAACCCGCATTTCAAGTACTCCCGCGAGTTCATGAACAAAAAGATGAGCGAGATTTGCGCGGACTATGACCTCGATTATTGGGCATGGATTCCTGCGGATTTCGATCTGAAGGATGCGGCCAAGCGGAAAGCCGCCATTGAACGGGATACGGCGTTTTACAAGGACTGCAAGCGGCTCGACGCCATTTTCTTCCCTGGCGGCGACCCCGGTGACAACCACCCGCGCGAGGTGCTGCCCTTCCTTGCCGACCTTTCCAAACCGCTGGCGAAATATCATCCCCATGCCAAGCTATGGCTGTCGTTGCAGGGATACACCGAGGAGCAAACGAAGTTTGCGCTGGATTGGATCGCCCAGAATAAGCCAACATGGTTCGGCGGTCTGGTACATGGCCCGAGCAGCCCGTCCATAATACTCGAGCGCGAGGCGCTTCCCGCGCAATATCCCATCCGCAGCTATCCGGATCTCACGCACACCGTGCGCTGTCAGTATCCGGTGACTTGGTGGGACCCGGCTTTTGCGAAGACCCTTGGCCGCGAATGCATCAATCCGCGTCCCTCGTTTTATGCCCAAGTCCACAACACTTTCGCGCCGTATACGGTTGGATTCCTGTCGTATTCAGACGGTGTGCATGATGATGTGAACAAGGCGTTGTGGAGCCGTTTGAGCTTTGATCCGAAGGCCGATATCCGCGACATCATGCGGGAGTACGCCTCGTTCTTTTTCGGCTCCGATGTGGCACAGGATGCGGCTGACGGCATTCTCGCGCTGGAAAAGAACTGGGAGGGCCCGCTGGCGGAGAATGGCGGGGTGCCGGCTACCTTTGCCCTATGGCAGGGGCTTGAAAGGCGCGCGCCGCAGCTTTCCGGTAATTGGCGCTGGCAGATGTGCCTGACCCGGGCCTATTACGATGAATACACCCGGAAGCGGCAATTCTACGAGCAGGGTCTGGAAGACGAGGCGAACGGAATCATGGCGAAGGCAGGGGCGGGCGTTTCGGCGGAAGAGACCATGAACGTGGCGCTGGCTGCGGTGCAAAAGGCGGATCAGCAGAACTGCGCCCCGGATATGCAGTCGCGAATCGTTCGTTTTTATGAAGACCTCTTCAGCAGTGTGCAATTGCAGTCCAGCATGAAGCGGTACACTGCCAGCGGCTACGAGCGCGGATGCAGCCTCGATTTCCTCGATTATCCGCTGAACAACCGCTGGTGGCTGGAGGATGAGTTCAAGAAGATTCGCGCAATGGCCACAGAGGACGAGAAAGTGGCGCGGTTGCATTTGTTGGCGGCGTGGGAACACCCCGCACCGGGCAGTTGGTACGATGCGGTGGGGCATCCGGGCAAATCGCAGCATGTGCTCCGCGGTGAGGGTCTGAACACCGACCCCGAAATGATGCGCAATCCCAATCCCGGAGATTGGTGGTGGGACGATGGTTTCAGTCGGCAGCGGCTGAGTTTTCAGACGACCATGGACTGGCCGCTCGGGCTGGCCTATGAAGCACTGGACCATCAAGCCACTTACATGCTGCGTTTGACCGGCTATGGACAGGCCTTGGTGAAAGCGGACAGCCAGACTCTGACGCCAACGGTCTATGGCAAGGAAATCGGTGAATTCAAGGAGTTTGCCATTCCCAAAGAATTGACGGCCGATGGTGCCCTAAAAATCACCTTTGACCGACCGCAGGACGAGGTCACGCTCAATTGGCGGAAGCAATCCCGTTTAGCTGAGGCCTGGTTATTGAAGCAATAGCGATAGGAAAACCCGCCCGGATGGCGAAGTACGAGTCCGGGCGGGTTTTGCATTTCCAAAGGCGTTTGTTTTCGCTACGCCATGATATCGAGTGTGTGACGCCCAGAGGTCTCAGTGCCGGGAGTGGTGTTGCCGGACGGGCTTGACGTTGTGCCCTGCGGTGCAAGAGCCGCTCCGGTGTCTGTGCCTTCCGTTTTGGCTCGGGTGGCCTGAACCATTTCCATGCGGGCGCGTTGTTCCACTTGGGAAGCCTCGGCAGCGACCCTTCGATCCTGACCGGAGGGGTTGGCAGGCGCGAGGGCCGCGCGTCGCACCTGTTGTGCGTTGGACAACATTTCCTGCGGGGTGCGTCCTCCGCCCACGGACAATGAAACTTCGCCACCGGTGGCATACTGCTGTCCATCGGGACCCCGGGTGTACTCGTAATGCGCCCCGCCCTGGGCCGCAGCCCCGGCGGCGGACATATGCGCCTGTTCATGCTGGCGAACCTCGCGGTCGCGACTCTTGAGCTGTTCGACCTGCTGTTTTTCCTCGTCGCTCAACTCTTGCGGTTGGCCGGTTTTCGACTGCTCAGCCTTAAGCAGTCCGGCTTTGGAGAACGCAACCTGAACCCCGCCCGTGGTGTCGGCGTTCGAAGACCGAATACCCGCCGGGGCGGTCTGGCTTTGGCTTTGGGCACCGGGGAGCAGCGCAGACGTGGCCGAACGACCCAGCAGAGAGCTGGGTGAGCCGTTCGTTCTGTCGTTAATTGCGCTCAACATACAGATACACTTCCCTCGGGTTTCGGGAACCGACACTTTCATTATAGCAGAATTCCGCAATTTTCGCTTGCGGCAAGATGGCCGATTTCGGCGCTGGGAATCTGAATCCCCGTGGCAAGGCTTGAATTGTCCCGGCGGGTTTGCGCATGATGTGCGGCAATGAAAACCCTGATACGCACATATGCGGCGGCGGTGGGGTCTGGTGTGTTGCTCTCGTGGTCTTTCCCTCAATTCCACTTGTTTCCACTCGCCTGGATCGCACTGGTTCCGCTGTTGGTTCGCACCCGGCAGATGCTCCCGAAGGAGACCGCCGTCCATTTTGGTATGGCTGGCTTCGCGTTCTATCTCATCCTGTTGCAGTGGTTGATGGGAAACATTCACTGGGCGGGTGGATGGGCTGTGGTGGGCTATATCCTGCTGTGTGCGGGGATGTCGCTGTTCTGGATGGCGATGGGGGCACTGTGGTCGGTGGTTCGGGGGCTTTGGAACGGACGGGGCGGCCCACTGTATCTGGCGCTGCTTTGGGTGGGTATCGAGGAAGTGCAGGGGCATCTTTTCTCTGGATTTCCCTGGGGAGTCGTGGGTTATTGTCAGGGCGCGGATCTGCCCCTCGCCCAATGGGCGGCGGTGGGGAGTGTGGCTCTGCTTTCGTTTTTCGTGGTTTGGGTGAATGCTCAGTTCGCCTTGGCGTGGAGCCAACGTCCGGGCCGATGGCCCCGCTTAGCTGGAACCGGCGCCGCGCTGCTGGCGGCCCACCTTATCGGTGCCCAACTCATGGGTACACCGGATTATACGGTCAAACCGTTTCGCGCGGGGATTTATCAGTCCAACTACAGCCAGAGCATGAAATGGGATCCGGACTACACGATCGAGATGGTGGAGCGGGCCTGTCATTGGTCGGATGCGCTGGCGCAGGTCGTGCCGATGGATGTCATGGTGTGGCCTGAAGCTCTCTTGATGCGTTCCTTCAACCAGAAGGACGTTTGGGATCCCGTGTCCGCGTGGGCGCAGCGAAACCATGTGCCGCTGCTCGCGGGAAGTGTCCGCACCGATGTAGCGACCAACGGTGAGTATAATTCGTGCGTGATGGTGGGTGAGGATGGCGGGATGTGCGGCTACTACGACAAAATACATCTGGCACCCTTTGGCGAATATGTGCCTTTCGAGCAGCGCTGGCCCATCCTTCGCCTGTTGATCGGTTTTGGCGGCGTGACCCCTGGACACGAACAGAAAACCTTTGATGCGCGTGGACACAAGCTCGGTCCGCTCATCTGCTTTGAAGTCCTTTTCCCGGAACTGTCAGAAAACCTGCGCTCCCAAGGGGCGGAGAGTCTCGTGGTGATGACGAACCTCGCGTGGTTTGGGGCGAGCAATATCATTCGTCAGGAACTCGAAATGGCGCGCCTGCGCGCGATTGAAACGCGCTTGCCCCTCATCCACTGCGCCAACACCGGAATTTCGGGCGTCTTTGACCCTTGGGGCCGCTTTCAGCCGGTTGCCGGTCTGATGGACGGGGAGGACTTCGCCCGGGTGAGCGAGGAATGGGCCGGACTGGATTTTGCCACGCTGGATCGGCGCATGGACGCGTTGGAAGTGGCCGCGCCGGGAACACGGCCTGTGCCGATGGGACCGACTGTCTTTCCGCTCGCCTCAGCCGGTGTCGCGCTGCTCTGGACTTTGGTGGCGGGTGAGGTGCTGCGTCGGCGGAAAGCCGGGGCCGCATGACCGAAACCAGGAGACAACACGCCCGTTTCGCGGCAATTTTCGCCAGCGGCACCATGTTCAGCCGGGTACTGGGCCTGGCGCGGGACACCGTGGCGGGTGCGATGTTGCCCGAGAATTCCCGCGACCTTTTCCTGTTCGCCTTTACCTTTCCCAACATGTTGCGCGACATGCTGGGCGAAGGGGCCTGCAACGCAGCCTTTGTACCCGTGTTTTCCGAAAGCAAGGAGAAGGATTCACCGGAAGCCTATCGGAGTCTGGTATCTGGCGTGATGTCCGCCATGCTCATTGTCTTCTTGGTGGTGACGGCCGCAGGGATTCTCGTGACTCCGTTCCTTTCCACTATTATGAATGCTATCCAACCCTTCTTGGGTGAGGGGGCGAAGGATCCGGTGGCACGTGCCGAGCAATTGCGCCAAGCTATACCCCTCGTGCAATGGTTGATGCCGTATCTCCTTTTCATCGGGATGGCTGTTTTTGCGATGGCGCCCCTCTTCGTTGCGCGGCAATACGCGACCGCCTCCTGGGCACCCGCCTTGCTCAATATTTCGCTAATCGCCTTTTGTTTTGTGGAGCAGGGCCGATTCTCCGATCCGGCTTGGGGGCTGGTGGCGGGAACTTGGGTTGGCGGCATTCTGCAATGGGTAGTCATGTTCGTCGCCATGAGGAAACACACGGGCGTATGGCGTCCGAATTTCCGCATCTTTCAGCCCGGTGTCGGGCAGGTCTGCCTCCTGCTGGTGCCGGTGATATTGGGACAGGCCACAGGATCAGTGAACAAGGTCATCAACACGCTTTTTGCCCTCTCTCTGGAACCCAACACCGTCACTGCATTGGCTTTTGCGAATCGTCTGGTGCAGTTACCCTTGTCGGTCTTCGGTTTTGCAGTGGCCGCCGTCATTCTGCCCTCCATGTCCACCTCTGCCGCACGTGGCAAGACAGATGAGATTCGCGATACCCTCATCCACGGGTTTCAGCAGAGCTTCTTCCTCATTGCGCCGGCCACCCTCGGCCTGATGGTGTTGGGCGAGCCGGTGGCCCGCTTGTGCTTCCAGTATGGCAAGTACAACGCGGCGAACACCGAACAGACAGCGGTGGCCATATTCTATTACGCCTCGGGACTGCTCGCTTTTGCCTGGATCAAGGTGGCGTTGCAGGGGTTTTATGCGGTGAAGCAGACCAAGACCCCGGTGATGGTGGCCACCGCCTGCGTGCTGCTGAACATCGTGCTGAATGCGATGGTGGTGAGTTCGATGGGGTATCGCGGCTTGGCCTTTTCAACCACCGTATCTTACACAGCCAATTTCCTGCTGCTGTTCATTCTGTTGTGTAGACGTTATGGCCGTCTTTGGAATCGGGAATTGATCATCGCGCTGCTGAAAACGCTCTTGGCCGCTCTTGTGATGGCCGGAGGGGCCTATAGTTTGCATGGGCGCATCGACCTCTGGGTGGGGCACGCCCATCTGCCCGGACGGCTTGTGGCGGTGCTCATTTCGACGTTCACCGGCGCCGTTTTGTATGCGGTGGTCTGCAAGGCACTCCGTGTTCAGGAAGTGGATGAATTCTTGAGCGTGCTGAAACGAAGACGCGCCTAGTAGCGCGGTTGAAAAGGGAAACGGGCATGCCTTACGTGCACGATTATGAAGTCCGGTATTACGACAGTGGCGGAAATGCTCGCGTGACGCCGGTGGCCCTTTACAGTTATCTGCAGGAATCGGCCCTGCGCCATTGCGATGATATCGGGCTGACGACGCCGAAACTCTTCGAGATGGGCTACACTTGGATGCTTAACCGGGTTCATGTGCAAATCCGTCACTATCCGCGCTACAAGGAGCGGGTTCGCGTGGAGACGTGGCCGGTGAACATCAGTGGGCTCTACTCGCTGCGCGAGTTCTTCGTGTATGACGAGTCGGGCGCGCAATGTGCCTTGGCCACCACGCGCTGGGTGCTCATCGACATTGCCAAGCGACGCCCGGTGCGGCCACCCGAATCGATGGCTCAAGGCTTTGAGCTGCGTGACTTGCGCGCCATCGAAGACGATTTCCCAAAACTGGACCTCGTTGAAAACCCCATTGCCGAGAAGACCTTCCATGTGCGCCTGAGCGACCTCGACATCAACCAGCACGCCAACAGCCGCTGCTATTTTGATTGGGTGTTGGAGGCCGTGCCGGATGATGTATTGCGTGGCTACATCCCGGCATCGGTCGAGATTCATTACCGCCAGGAAGCGAGTCTGGGAGATGCCATCGAGGCTTCCTCGGCAGAAATACCCTGCGAGGGTGCAGAGCGGCGGGGTTTTGTGCATGCCTTGGCTGCACCGGGAAACACGGGCCTGCTGGCGCAAGCTCGGAGCCATTGGCGGCGGGTCTAAACACCACTTTTTCCGCCGCTTATCGGCATTGGTTGGAAGCGGGCCGGCAGGGATGTCGGCGCTCCCAGGGTTCCGGCGGTCACGGGCATCGGTGACTTTGTTTTGTTCCACTTGTGCGGGGGGCATGCGCTACAATGGGCGCGGCAGAAGGAGTCATTTGATGAAAATTGGCATAGTGGATTTGGATACCTCGCATCCGCAGCACTGGATTCCAATTTTGCGTTCGTTGGGACATGAGGTGGTGGGGGTGTGGGACGGGGGGGATGTGCATCCGCAGGGGTATGCGGAGGAATTTGCGCGCACTCATGCGGTGCCGCAGGTCTTTGACCGCATGGAGGCGGCTGTGGATGCGGTGGATGGCGTGATTTTGCACGGTTGTGACTGGGACTTACATGTCAGCAAGGCGCGTCCCTTTGTCGAGGCGGGCAAGGCGGTGCTGGTGGATAAGCCGATGGCGGGAAGACCTCGTGACTTGGAACAATTGCTGGCTTGGGGCGATTCGGGGGCGCGGGTATACGGCGGGTCGTCGCTGCGGTTTTGTTTGGAGGCGCGCCAGTGGCTGGCGCTGCCGGTGGAAGAGCGGGGCACGCCGCACACGGTCTTTGCGGGTTGTGGGGTGGATGAATTTAATTACGGTATTCATGGTTACGCCCTGCTTAGCGCGTTCATGGGGGCTGGCATTCAATCTGTGCGGCACGTGGACGGGCGTGGGCAGCGTCGTGTCGAGGTCGAGTGGCGCGACGGGTGTATCGGTATTCTGGCCGTGGGAGCGGCCGCGCAGTGGCTGCCTTTTCACGCCTCGGTGGTTACGGAAAAGGCGGTTTTCCAATGTCAGCCTGACAGTGCTCAGCTTTATCGTGCTTTGCTGGAGGCGGTCATCCCGTATCTTTCGGGTGAATGTGAAACACCGCCGCTCCCTCTGCGAACCCTACTGGAACCGGAGTGGTGTGCGTTGGCGGCCCGCAAGTCGTGGATGGAGAACAACCGGCGCGTGACCATTGCCGAATTGGCCGGGAACACGGACGGTTATGACGGGGCCGCGTTTGCTCAATCGTATCGGAAGTCCCGCTACGGTGGATAGCTTTTTCCCTTCCTGCATTCCCAGAAGGCATTATGCTCGCCATTTTATTTTCCAATATGTTTGCACCGACGATTGATTACTTCGTCATTCAAGCGAATATCAGAAGAAGGATGAAACGTCATGCGTGAACAAATGAATAAAATTTGTGAAAAACTCGA
>CAIZGN010000108.1 GCA_903932505.1 Candidatus Hydrogenedentota bacterium | reverse complement strand
GGCTCAAGGCCATAGCCGTTCGTGGCACCAAGGACGTCAATGTCGCCCGGCCGGCCGAATTCATGAACCTGTGCAACGACGTGCTGAAATACATCAAGGCGCGCGAAGAAAAGCCGGTGCCGGGTGTCATGCCGATACTGGCCGGACTCGGCTCTCCGCAGGAGATGAAACTGGTCGACGAGGAGTGGCATACCACGAATTTCATGTGGGGCAACTCCCGAACCCGTCGGAAGGATTTCTGGAACAAGGAAATCGAGGAGAAGTGGCGCGAGACGCAGGAAAACGTCCGCACACGCCTGATCAGTTGTTACAACTGCCCGATGAAATGCGGGGCCACCATTTCGGTCCCCGGCGTTGCCACCTACATGATGAAGTGTTTCTCCAAGCTCACCTACACCATGGCGGCCTATTCGGATCTGGATTTCGGTTTCAGAATCGCCCAACGCGCGACCGAATATGGCGTGGACGGATTCTCGGCCCCGCAAGTCATGGCCTTCGGGCTGGAACTGCTCGAAGCCGGCATCCTGACCGATGCGGACGTGCAGGGAATGCCTGCCGACAACGAGGAACGGTTTTTCTGGCTGCTCGACAGGATCGTCAGGCGGGAAGGCATCGGGGATGTGCTGGCCGATGGCACCTACTGGGCCGCCCGGCGCATCGGCAAGGGGGCGGAGGCCTTCGATCACAACACCATCAAGAAACATGAGCAGCTGCCGCTCAAGCTGGGCATGCTGAACCCGGTCTATTTCCTGATGTACGCAACCGGCGAGAAGATCAACATCACCCAGATCGAGGGGCAGTTTCCCCAGGCGCCTTTTCCAACCCGGGAAGAGCGGGAGGAGTTCGTCAAGGACTGGATCCAGGTGCCCGACGAGAAGTTCAAGCAGTACCTGCTCGATTGGGAGCCGCGCGGCGATCACTCGAATCCCTACTACCCCACCGTCGAGGCCAGCTGCGACATCGTGGACTGGCAGGAGAAGATGCACTACATCGACGATGCTCTGGGGACCTGCGCCGGATTGTCGTCGTTTCCGCTGAAGCCGCCGTACCACATTCACAATTTCCCGGACTTTATCTCGGCGGCAACCGGATTCGACTTCGACGAAGCCAGGCTGTGGCAGGCCGCCACGCGGACCCGGACGCTGTTGCGGGCCATCAACGTGCGCCTGGGCTTGCGGCGTGCGGATGACAAGCCGCCGGAGAATCACTGGAAAAAGCGCTTCCCAGAGCTGGAGGAGAAGCTCCTGGACGAGTATTACAAGCTGAAAGGGTGGAACGATCAGGGGATCCCCACCAGGGAGTCGCTGCATGAACTGGAGCTGGACTACGTCGGCGAAGATCTGCAGCAAAGAGGGATTCTCAGCGATGGCTAAAGTCAAAAAGACGGTCAAGGGCATCACGATAGTTGCCGACAAGTGCAACGGTTGCCGGGCATGCGAGCTCATCTGCTCCGCGTTTCACGCAACCCCCAAGTACAGCAGCAGCAACCCGGCGCGCTCGCGCATCCGCGTGGTGCGCGAGCCGCTGCGCGACATCTATCTTCCGGTCTATGCCGGGGAGTACACGGCCGCAGAATGCACCGGCAGGGACAAATACATCATCGACGGCAAGGAATACGCCGAATGCGATTTCTGCCGCGCTTCGTGCCCGTCGCGAAACCTGTTCAAGGAACCCGATTCCGGCCTGCCCCTGAAATGCGACATGTGCGAGGACGATCCGGCGCTGGAGAAGCCGAAGTGCGTGGAGTGGTGCCTGAACGATGCCCTGATCTACG
>CAIZGN010000107.1 GCA_903932505.1 Candidatus Hydrogenedentota bacterium | reverse complement strand
TTGAATGCAGTTTCCACGCATTGATACGCCCGAGATTCCGCGCATCCACAGGTTCCAGCTCAACAAAGTCTTCTTGATTCTTCGTACTCAAGCGACGGAAGAAAGAGTTGCTTACCGTGATTTCACCGGCCGTCGAAGACGCCACCAGACGCGCGGCCATGTTGATCGAATCACTCACCGTGCCGATCCTTGTACGGCTGAAGGGACGCAAAGAAAGAATCTCCACATCACCCACCGTAAGGCCCACATGCAGACCCCGGGTCGGTTGAACCCGGTCAATGCGTCGCTGCCAGTGATTCGACACGGAATCCCCGATATTTACCAGCGATTTCGCCACCGAAAGACAATGATCGGCGGAGGCAGGGTCGGCTTCCGGAATGCCAAAATACGCCAGCACGGCGTCCCCGATCACCTGATGGAACATCCCGCCACCATTCAGAATCTGAAAACGGGATTTGGTGTAGAAGGCCGTCAAACATTCGCGAATGATTCGAGAGTCGTGCGTATCGCGAACAAAGCTCGAGAAAGCGGAAAGGTCGGCCATCAAAACCGCCGCCCCTCGGTACAAGCCCGGAGGCAGAATGTCGCGCGGCCGCAAACGCCCGTGCTCTCTTAACTCACGAAGCCGAATCGGGCCCAAGTGCCACATCAATTCGCTGCGCAAAGGATCGTTTCGATAGGTCTCCAACGAATCCCCGCCAAACGCATGAAACCCCTTCACGTTCTCAATCTGGTCGCGGGCGTCAATGAGGGCTTGGTCGGTAATCAGGCCAATCTTAACCCCAAACTGCTCCGCAACCAGCGACTGCAGGTGGGATTCGGACCACACCTCAAGATCCAGTTTCGGGCAAATAACCGCGCGCAGTTTCTGCTCCAGCGATTTCCAGTTTTTCCGGCGGTCGACATCCATCACGACGACGAGCTTGGAAGCCCCACGGATGGCATCAGATTCACGACCATACTTCCGCTCGATATGACGCAACAGCAGGGTGTCGGAATAACCGAACTTAATTTCTACAAAATACGGTGGCAGTCCCGGTGGCTCAACGCGGATATCCGCAAAGGCATTGGGTTCACCCAAATGCCATTCCCGCTTAATCCACAAAGGACCCGGCGCGCAATCCGCACGAAGCGCGTACTGATACTGGCAGAGATCGCAGCAGATGTCCTCCAGAAAAAGGCGAAGCTCCGCCATGTGCGAGTCGATATACGCACGCGGCGAACCCTCTTCCTTATCCATCGCTTCCTCGGGAATGTCCTTCATGTCCCTGCCTCCTTCCTGCGCCACCCGTATTAGAGGGCTGCCCGGAATAGTGCCTCAAAATCCTCGCGCGACACGGCGCGGGGATTACACGGATGACAAACGTCGTTCACCGCAATTTCCGTCAATGCCCCGATTTGGGTTTCTGACACGCCCGCCGCCCGAAGATTCGCAGGCACATTAAGGCTCTGCGTCAACGATTCCAGCCACGCCACGAAATCGTCCGGCGTACTGCCTGCACCCGCCGCCACCGCAAGCCGCGCCAGACGATCCGGCACGACCGAGGCATTGAAGCGCATGCAAGCCGCCAGCATCAGCGCATTGGCCAAGCCATGATGAATGTCACAAACCGCCGACAAGGCGTGCGCACACGAGTGGGTCACGCCCAACCCCTTCTGAAAGGCCACCGCACCCATCAAGGAGGCCGCCATCATATCCCGGCGCGAGCTAAGGTGCTTAGGTTCGCGATAACACTGCAGAAGGCTGCCGGCTGCCAGATGCACCCCTTCAAGCGCAATCCCATCGCACAAGGGATGGAATCCCTTCGAAACAAACGCTTCCACACAGTGAGAAATCGCGTCCATACCCGTTGCCGCCGTAATGTGCGGAGGGAGAGCGAAAGTCAATTCCGGATCCGCCAGCACGATCGGAGCAAGCAGGCGCGGCGAAAAAATAATCCGCTTCACGTGCGTTTTGTCATCCGAAATCACGCTACTGCGGCCCACTTCACTGCCCGTGCCCGAGGTCGTCGGAATGGCCACAATAAATGGAATCGGTTGATCCACCGGACGTCCATCCGGTTTGTCATCCTCATAATCAAAAAGCTCGCCCGGATGATGCGCCATCAGCGCGATGGCCTTGCCTACATCCAGTGCCGCCCCCCCCCCAATCGCCACCAGCGCATCCGCACCATGAGCCTTGCACGCAGCCGCCCCGGCCACCACCTGAGATTCGACGGGATTTCCACTGAATTCTGAGAAAACAGCGACATTCAATCCGCTATCTTGAGCGTTCTTTACCAAGGTCTGGAAAAAATCCAAGCCCGCCAGCGCCCGATCCGTGACAAACAAAACCCGCTGCTTACCCTGTTCCTGCAACACAGGAACCAAACGTTGACTTGCGCCGGCTCCGAATAGAATCCGAGTGGGAAAATTAAACTGCACCACGTCCATTTATCGTACTCCTAGTGAATGGGCTGCGATTAGAATTGAGGCTAAAGAATACCTTATCCCGCCGTCCCTTTTCATCCTTTACCCAAAATCACCAACAAAAAAGGCACAAGCAACCCCAAAGATACCATCTATTGGGAGTGCGGGGACGCAAGTGACCGCTTTGGCTAAATCCTCTACTTCTTTTTCTTCGAAGGCTTGGGAGGAGGGGGTGGCGCGGCATCTTCCGCCGAAACCGGTTCCTCCACCCCCCCGCCCTCATAAAGAATCACATCGCGCCCCGATTGGCGGTGTCGCGACACTTGAAGTACCCGGTGGGCGGCGTCGGTTCGGCCTTGTTCCAGAAACTGCGTGGCGGCGTCTTCAGTGTCAAAGACCTCAACGTTGATGTTGTCGAAGCCCTCGTATTCTTTTCGGAGGTCTCGACCCAGTTTCTCGATATCCTCGCGGGTACTGCCTTCCGGAACCACCCCGACCACCCCTTTTAGCGACGGCACTTCTTTCCCGATAATCTCCGCCTGCTCCGTGGTTCGCCCCCATTCTTTCATGGGGGTAAACGTAAACGGGCCGGATGGAACGGGCTTTTCAACCTCCTTGGATGCGCTCTTCTCAGGACTATCCACCGCTGGTTCCTCTTCAGGAAGAGGTTCTTCCGGCGTTTCCAGCAAGGGCGGGTTTTCCGTCTGCGCCTCTTGTCTCAACAAGTCAAAAACGCCGCTATAGCGTCTTGGCGTCAAGCCGGGAAGAGACCCAACCCCCTGTTGCCCCTGCAAAACGTAAAAATGCTTCAATTCCTCTTTAAGGGCGGTGTTTTCTTCTTCCAGACTGGCCATCACGCGGTTGATAAGGTGGTCCAAGGTTTCCTGCAGGTCGCGCATGTCCGTGTGAAGCGTCGCCACCTCATCGCGCAGCTGTTCCATCTCAGATTTCACAACCGGAGTCTCGCCCTCAGTCAACACGGCGGGAAGTGGAGTTTCCCCTTCCACGCAAACGGGTACTTCCGGCGCTTTCTCCCCCTCCGGGACGGGCACTTCATGCGCGGGGGGCGGCAACGACACCGGAGCAGCAGAGACTTCCCCTTCGGAGGGAATTGCGGCAGGAACGGGCAGTACCGGAGCCGGAATCGCCGGGGCAGCGGGTTCTTCCAATACAACGGGGGTAGGCGGGGGGACAACGGGAGCCAAATATGGAGCCCAGTATTGCGCCGCCACAATGCAAAACACCAGGCTCGCAAGACCCAGTATCGTTACTAACCTTTCCCGTGAAATCACAATCGTCCTCCCGCCCACCTGTCCCCATAATAACGGATTTCGAACGCCAAACGTAGACGCACGTTTTCCGCGAGACTTTCAGAGGGCCAGGCTTTGGGATTTAGACAGGGCCACAATGAATGCGGTAGGATAAGTCCACAGTCGTTTAACCGAAAGGAAAACATATGCGCCTCTTCTGCGTCTCCCTAATTGTGGCCTGCTTGGTCGCCCTCACCGCCCAAGGCGAAATTCAAATTTCCAAGATAGTCGGCAAGGAAACTCCCGGCGGGGATTACAAGCACCCCGCCTCCATCACTGAACTCGTCAATGGTGACCTCTATCTCGCCTGGTACGGCGGACAGGGCGAATATGAGGGAGACACCAAAGACTGGGGCATGCGCCTCCGTAAGGGCGAAACGAACTGGCAGGGCCCCTGGGTCATCGCCGACACCCCGAACCGTGGCGATGGCAACCCCGTTGTCTGGCAGGCCCCTGATGGCATTGTCTGGCTGTTTTATGTCGTGCGTTTTGGCGATACTTGGTCGGAATCCCGCATTATGGGAAAGATTTCCAAAGACGGCGCGCAGACTTGGTCCGACTCATTCGTCGTGGATTGGGAATTGGGCTCCATGGTTCGCTGCAAACCGCTCGATTTGGGCAGTGGCAATTTCCTCCTGCCCATTTACCGCGAAACAGGGCACGACCGGGAAGTGGTCGGTGCAGACACCGCCTCCCTCTTCTTGCGCTACGATGCCGCCGCAAACACCTTCACCGAAACCAATCTGGTCCATTCACGCATCGGCAACCTCCAACCCTCCGTGGTGGCCATCACCAACGATTATCTCGTGGCCTATTCCCGACGCGGCGGCGGCTATATCGATGTCAAGGACGGCTATGTCGTGCGCACCGAGTCTAAAGACGCCGGGCGCACATGGAGCCCGGGAACGGAAACCAAAATCCCCAATCCAAACTCCGCCGTCGACCTACTCAAACTCCAAAACGGTCATATCCTGCTGGTATATAACGAAAGTATGAATGAGCGCACACCCTTGACCGTCTCCATTTCAACGGACAACGAACAAACCTGGACGAGCAAGAAGAATCTTCTCGACGGGAAAGATGACTATGCCTACCCCTACGCCATTCAGACCAAGGACGGTAAAATCCATATCATTTTCACCCAGGAAATTCGCACAGTCATCATGCATGCGGTTTTCGAGGAGTCTGATATCGTAAAGCCGTAGGAACTCGATTCCTGAACGATCAGGCGAAATCCATCAAGCGGATACCGAGGGCGTACGTCTCTGGCGGAGCCTTTACAAGCCGAACTGCGTCCTTTTCGGTCATGATGATGGGGGCGCCCGAAAGCCCTTCCAATGAGAAACCCCGATGGTTTGGAAAAACTTTTCGTTCCCCGATCACCATCCCCAGAGATTCAACCGTCCGGAAAAACGCCTCTGGATGGCCGATGGCACATGCGACGTTCACTTTCCGCCCTTTCCAGGTCGCCAGCGCAGACTCGGCCCCATCGCTAAGCCGCCACAAGGAGCCGGGCGCATGCCACGTCTTTCGGATGGGTATCGCCGGACAAAGTTCCCGCAAACGCAAGATGGTCGCCGTCAAATCCCGCGCTTGGTCGCAGCGGGTGAGCAACAATGACGTGGCGCGACTCAGTGCCGTTACCGGTTCCCGCAGGGTGCCACGCGGCAACAAACGTCCGTTCCCGAAGGGACACGAAGCATCTATCACCAATACATTCTCGTTGCGCTCCAGCATCACGTACTGAAAGCCGTCATCGAGGATGAGCGTATCGCAACCACATTGATGAACAGCCATCCGAGCACCCGCAACCCGATCCGGGGACTTAATAATGAAAGCGTCCGAAACACATCGTGCAATAAGGGCAGGTTCGTCCCCGATTTTCGCCGAAAGTCCGGGATGGTCACTTCTGGGAGGGACGACCACAGGCAAGCCCGGGTTGGGCGTACCATACCCCCTTGTCAGCACAGCAACCGTGTGGCCCGCCTGAATCTCCCGCTGTGCGCGCTCAATGACCGCTGGGGTCTTGCCCGTGCCACCCACAGTGATATTGCCGAAACTGATCACCCGTGCATCTACACGAACGCAGGGGCGACTCAATCGCCATCTCATCCCAGCTTGAAAGAATGGCACCAAGCCGCGCAGCAGGGTATCGATGGGCAGGGGGAGCGGTTGGCCTTGGCGGAGACGCGCCTTGAGTCCCTCCACATAGTTCATCGGAGCACGAACCGTTTCCCGCTCAATTGGCGAACGAGCCCCTTGAGCTCCAGCAAAGTCAGGGAACTCAAGGCCTCGGATACGGAAATGCGGCAAACCAACGCAATCTCGTCCACATAGGAACCATCGCCCCCAAGACTTTCATACACGTCCTTTTCAATGGGGGACAGTTTCGGGGGTGCGACTTTTTTTGGGGGTGGCGGAGTGGGTGCGATACTAGGTTCTGCCACCGGCAATGCGACTGAACTCGTCTGGGGGCGAACCTCGGAGAGGATGGGCAACTCCGTGAGAATATCGTTTATAGTCTCCACAAGCCGCGCACCTTCCCGCAACAACGAATTTGGGCCTATACTGTTGCGTTCCCCGGCACGACCGGGCACGGCGAACACTTCCCGACCCTGTTCGGCGGCGTTTCGAGCAGTCAGCAAAGCCCCGCTCCCCGGTGGCGCCTCCACCACGACCACACCCGAGCACAAACCGCTGATAATTCGGTTCCGCTGTGGGAAGTTTCCCTTGATAGGTTTTGAACCCATCGGAAAAGGGGACAGCACGCAGCAATGCTGCACGATTAAGTGCATAAGTTCAGCGTTCTCAGCGGGAAACACCATATCGACCCCCGTACCAAGGACAGCTATCGTGCTGCCGCCGACGGAAAGGGCTCCACGATGCGCGGCGGCGTCAATACCGGCCGCAAGACCGCTCACCACACATACCCCCCGCGCAGCCAGTTCGCGGCCCAGCATTTCGGCCATCATAAGGCCGTAGGTACTCGCTTTTCGGGTGCCCACGATCGCAATGGCGGGTTGATCCGGGTCAAAAGGCTGTCCGCGATGGTAAAGCACCAGCGGTGGATCGTATATTTCAGCCAGTCGCGGTGGGTAGGCGGTGTCGTCCATGGTGATAAAACCCGCACCGTACGCCGCCATGCTGCGGAGTTGCTCCTCTATGGCGGCCTCTTCGCGGTACGCTCGAATACGCCGCGCCCGGCTCTCCCCCACCACTTCGGCGAGTTCATGCTCGGATGCGCTCAACACCCCCCCCGGCGTGCCGAATCGGGCAAGCAAACGAACAAAATACACGGTTCCGATGCCCGGAACCAGTGTCAATGCCAGCCAGTTTCTGCGTTCCTCGTCGACCATCATGCGAAGCCCTCATTCCGCGAAGCCGCTCACAAGAAAAAGATGGTGGGCGAGGCGGGAATCGAACCCGCATGAGCTTTCGCCCAACGGATTTTAAGTCCGTCGTGTCTGCCAGTTTCACCACTCGCCCAGTCGTCCGCCACAGTCTAGCACGCACGAAGTGAAAAAGAAAAGGGAAACCCAATTCCTCCCCAAAAAAGGCTTGCGCCATGCGAGATTTCAATGTAGTATAGAGATTGG
>CAIZGN010000106.1 GCA_903932505.1 Candidatus Hydrogenedentota bacterium | reverse complement strand
GGTACTTCTCCACCGCACCTGCAAAGGCCTGCGCGGCGAACTGGGTGTCACCCGCGCGCAACACGGCTTGTTCCGCAAGAGGGTGTTCGGGGAATTTCTTCACAAAAGCCTCAAAGGCCGCCGTGGCCTGATCTGCAGAACCCAGTTCCGCAAGGCACTCCGCTGAACGGAACAATGCCTCGGCCGCAAATTCACTTTGCGGATAATTCTCCGACACCAAGCGGAATTCCTGATAGGCGTCCTCCTGATTGCCTTCCGCAACGAGGATGGTGCCCAGAAGGAAACCCGCATCGCCCACCAGTGGCGATTCCTTGTATTTCTGAAGAAACTCGGTCGTTCCGGCTTTGGCTGCGGCTAGATCGCCCTTCAGAAACTGCACCCACCCGATCTTGTACCTTGCGCGGATGGCATATTCGCCGTCTGCATCGGCGGTAATAATCTGATTATAGACCCCCAGGGCCTCGTCGTATTTCTGCTGTTGTTGGAGACAGTTGGCGCGGAGATAGTCCATCCCCATGTGATACGGCGATTTCGGTTGCGCGGTTTGGAACGCGTCTGCGGCGGCCAATGCCTCCGGGAATTTCCCGGAATGATAAAGCGCCCACGCATAGCCGTAGTCCGCCTTGCGCGCGTATTCGGAATCCGGAAACTCCTTGCGAAGCTGTTCATAGGCACCCACGGCCGGAGAGAACCAACCCAACTTGTCATAGACTTCCGCCGCGCGAAACCGGCATTCCATACGCAATTCGGGCGGTGCTTCCGATCCTGCCGCCTCGGAAAACGCGATGGCCGCATTCTCATAATCAGATTTGGCCAGACAGACAAACGCGAGCTGATACCGTGCGTAGGGAACCAGCGGGTCGGCGGGCAGCACTTCGAGCAAGGTCTTGAAGGCGGCAAGCGCCTCGTCTTCCGCCTTTCGAGCGTGGCACGACATGCCCAGATAATACAGTGCCCGTGCCCGTAGGTTGCCCAGTGCTTCGGACTCGCTCAAGGGCTTCAGTATCGCCTCGGCATCCGCGTAACGGTTGAGTCCGTACAGGGTCTCTCCCCGGGCCAGGGTGGCCCGTGACTTCAAGTCTGCCGATGGTGACAGCGTAAGTAGCTTTTCGAAGGCATCAAGGGCTTTCGGCAGTTGGTCGGCCGATCGCGCTGATTCACCCAGCCGGTAATAGGCCGTGGGGGCATTCGGGTCTTGGGGGGATTGCTTCAGGGCCTTTTCGTATTCATCAACCGCCTCGGCAAAGAAACCCCGGTGGAATAAACCGTCCGCGAAGTCGAAAGGGGTCGGTGTGGGTACCGAAGTGGCCGGTAGCGTATTGGGATCGGGCAGCGAGGCCGCCGGTGAAGGCTCTTGGGTTCGGGCGGTCTGCATGCAAAGCAAGACGGCCACCCCCAGAACGAGCATAAATGTGCGCGCGCGGGTGGTCATGCCGCTATTCTCCCTTTTCAGGAAGCGCGGCGAATGCCACATTCTGAATATCTGCCTTGCGGCAGCAATCCAGCACCTCAATGGCCCGGCCCAAATTGGCCGAATGATCCCCGCGAATAATAACTGCCCCGCCCGGGAAATACTCCGCCACGCGGTTGAGCACCTGCTGCAATTCGGGCAATTCCATCTTGCGCTCATTCACCACGATGCTGCCATCCGCCCGGACATTAATAAAGATCTCGCCTTGGGTGCGGATATCCTGCGACGCGGTGGCCGCCGTCGGCAGCGTGATGTCCACTTCGCTTTCCAGCGTGTTGTACATCGTGGTCACCATGAAGAAGATCAGCGTGAGAAACACGATATCGATAAGCGGCGTCAGTGGAACCGCATCCGGCTCCTCCTGCAGTCGTCGTCCAAAGCGCATGACTACTCCTCCTTTCGCTGGGTTAGCAACTCAAGGAATTCTGTGGCCTGAGCCTCGACAGCGGCGATGACCTTCAAAACGCGTCCCCGCAGATAGAAGTAGACCGTGGAGGCCGGAATGGCGACCATGAGTCCCCCCGCCGTGGTAATCATCGCCTTGGCGATGCTGGGGGCCATCGCCATGCTCTTCACCTGCGCGGTTTCATTCGCGATTGCCCCAAATGCCTCCATCATGCCCCAAACCGTCCCGAACAGACCCAGCAGGGGGCCCAGCGTCGCTACATTGTTCAGGTAGGCGATCCGCTGCCACAGTTCCGCCGCCCCGCGTTCCCCTTCACTCTCCATGGCCTCCTGGATCACATAGCGGTCGTGACCAGCCATGCGCAATCCGGATCCCAAAACCTTGGCCAGCAATTCATCCCCTTCCTGACACATCTGGTACGCGCCCCGAAGGTCGCCCGCCCGCACCTGCGCCTGCGCCCGTTTCGCCAGCGAAAGCGGCACCTCGCGCTTGACCGTCAGGGTCAGCAACAGGTAAATGGCCCACGTCATCGCGGCAAAGCCCATGGCCATAGTCACCCACAAGATCGACCCGCCGTCCCGAATCATGTCCATCATCGTCATGCGCTGGGGGGCGGATGGCGGTGGCGTAAGGGCAACGGGCGGGGAAGCCGGTGGGGGAGTGGCTGCGGCACTGGTGGGCGCCGGTGCGGGAGCCTGCACAGGGGCATCTTGGGCCCCGGCAGCTCCCGCGCACAGCACCAAAACGGCACTTATCATAAACACGAGTAAATACGGCGTCTTCATCCAAGATTCTCCTTGTCAAACCGGGAATACGGGGGCTGTGGAAAGGGTGAATAGGCCACCCATCCCACACTCGTCAAACCTATTCTTCCTTTTCATCGAAAAAGGTTGCAATGCAACCCCCATTTCCCCACAAACTCCCCCCCCACGTGGGGCAGACATTCCTGTCTGCCCTCGTCTCCCCCCTCCCCACGATTCCCTAGGCCCATCATCTTGTCCAACCCCGTCCGCACATGGTATTATAGGACTCTCGTGGCGGGTACCGGGTCGCGTCGACATGGCCGAAAAATGCCCTGTTGGATCGGCACCGCGTACTCATCAGGCCCGAGAATTCCCTGTATGTTGTGATGCAGGTATCTTGCAACCTCAAGAACTTGACAGAAGAGAGGACGACATGACCAAGAACAAGAAACTTTTGGCCTGGGTGGCGGAAATTGAGGCGCTGTGTACGCCCGCAAACACCTACTGGTGCAACGGAACCCAAGAAGAATACAGCGCGATGATGCAATTGCTGGTGGACGAAGGCATTGCCACACCGCTGAAAAAGCGCCCGAACAGCTTCCTGTTCCGTTCTGACCCCTCCGATGTGGCGCGGGTTGAGGATCGGACCTATATCGCATGCGAAAACCCAGATAATGCCGGGCCTACCAACAACTGGATCAACCCCGAAGTCCTCAAAGCTAAAATGACGGAGCTCTATCGGGGCTGCATGAAGGGCCGCACGCT
>CAIZGN010000105.1 GCA_903932505.1 Candidatus Hydrogenedentota bacterium | reverse complement strand
GGACCATGCCTGCGGGAATGCCCATCTCCGCAATACGGTTGTGACGAACAACATGCTCGACCGCGTCCATGCAAAGCCCGAAAAGGTCATTGGTCGCCCGCTCAATCCGCTCGATTTCTTCCGGGAAAAAGAAATAGTAAGCGGTCTCGTCCCAGTAGGGTTCATTGTCCAGACTGTGAAACAAAAAGCCGAGTTCCTCGACTTTTCTTCGCCAGCCCGGGCGGGCTTCCACTGACATACGTTCCATGGACGATAACCTCGACTATTAGGCCGCTCCGGAAAACCCTCTACCCGCGCCACCAAAACCACCCCGGGAAGTTTCCCCGCCGCCGCTCTGGCCACCGCTGGACACACCGTTCCCCTCACTGACTGTCCTTCCACCTCCATAACCGTAGCCACCCACATGGCCCATAAAGGGGCGCTGCCTCGTGTCCGATTCACCCTCGCTCATTTGTCCGGGTGTGGGGGAGTGCGGGCGGCATCCCGGTGTGGCCAGAGAAGCAGCGAAGGAACCCAGCACAGTGACAAAGACCTGCGTCGATTTTTTCATACGAACCCTATCCTCCCTCCATCCAACAATTGCCCAATGGACGACATGCGCATCGCGTCATTATAAAACAATCGTTTTCCCGCCGCACTGTTTCCTCCGATGGGCCAACACACGCAAGAAGAAAGCGCGGCACATGCGCTCAAACATGGAATTTGGTGCGTATTCCTTGATATTCTCTACCTGAATTCAAATCGAGGCGCTGAAGCGGGCGCTGTTTTTTCTTGGCCTTTGGCGGATTAGGGAATACCATGAGCGAAACCATTGCACAGGCGGACGATTTCTTGTACAAACTGCGGCATTCGCTGGCGCACATCATGGCCGAAGCGGTGCTTGAGGTGCGGCCGGACGCGAAGCTGGCCTTTGGGCCGCCGGTTGATTTCGGGTTCTATTACGACTTCGATTTCGGTGGGCAGCCGCTGGGCGAAGCGGATTTGACGGACATAGAAAATCGCATGCGTGCCATCATCAAACGTCGCGAACTCTTTGAATGCCGAACCGTTCCGGTTCCCGAGGCCGTAAAGCAATTGGCGGACGCCGGGCAGGGCTACAAGGCGGAATACGCTCAGGAACTGGCGGACACCGGGAAAGCATCCGAGGGCACGCTGTCGTTTTACACGAACGGGCCTTTCACCGACATGTGCGAGGGCCCGCATCTGGAACATACTGGGCAGGTGCCCAAGGCCTGTTTCAAGCTCGACCGCATTTCAGGGAGCTACTGGCGGGGCGATGAAAAACGCCCGATGCTTTCTCGCGTGTATGCACTCGCTTTTGAAGACAAGGTCAAGCTGGACGACTACATTGCCCGACGCAAGCTGGCCCAGGAACGGGACCACCGAAAACTCGGCACCGAACTCGACTTGTACCTGATGGACGAGGAAGTGGGGGTGGGGTTGCCGCTGTGGATGCCGAACGGCACGGTATTGCGGGAAGAGCTCGAAAAATGGGCAAAGGAAGAGGAATTTCGCGCGGGCTATCAGCGGGTATCGACCCCCGCCATCACCCGCAAAGAACTTTACCTGCGCTCCGGGCACCTGCCCTATTACGCCGACAGCATGTACCCCCCGATGCCCGTGGATGAGCACGACGAGTATTACCTGCGCCCCATGAATTGCCCGCATCACCACAAAATCTTTGATGCGCGCCCGCACAGCTACCGGGAATTGCCGGTGCGTCTATGCGAATATGGCAACACCTACCGCTATGAAAAACATGGTTCCCTGGCCGGACTCCTCCGCGTGCGCGCCATGTGCATGAATGACGCCCACATCTACTGCGCCGATGAACAGGTGAAATCCGAATTCGAACGCGTCATCGACATGTACAAGAACTATTACGGGCAACTGCGCATGGGTAATTTCCGCGTACGGCTCTCTCTGCACGATGAAAGCGGAAAATTCGTGGCGAGTGACGAAGAGCAATGGAACACGAGCGAGGACATCGTGCGCCGGGTGCTGCACGACAATGCCATTGCCTTCGAAGAAGAAAAGGGCGAGGCCGCGTTCTATGGCCCCAAGGTCGATATCCAGGTGACCAACCTGCTGGGCCGCGAGGAAACCGTATCCACCTGCCAGCTCGATTTCGTGATGGCGGAACGCTTCAACCTGACCTACGTGGATGCCAAGGGCGATCGTCAACGCCCTTATATCCTGCACCGCGCACCGCTTAGCACGCACGAACGCATGATCAGCTTCCTTATTGAGTTGTACGGTGGCGCCTTCCCCACCTGGATGGCACCAGTGCAAGTGAAGATCGTCCCGGTAAGTGAGGAACAGCTCGAATACGCGAGCAAAATCGCAGCCATCCTCCACCATGACCTCTTCCGCGTTCAGGTGGACGACACCCACGAAACCTTCAACAAGAAAATCCGAAACGCCGTCACCCACAAGATCCCCAATATCTGGATCCTGGGCAAAAAGGAGGCGGAGGAATCTTCAGTCACCTGGCGGCGTTATTGCATAAAGGAACAGAAAACCACACCCTTTGACGTCGCCCACGTAGCGCTGCAAAAGATGCGCCTAGAACGCGCCATGGACAATTTTGAGGATGTGGGTTTGCCACTGTGAGCAGACGACAAGGCAGTCATCTATGGAGACGGAAAAAGACGGTATTCTGCGGTACTTCTCGGAGCATCAGCATCGTTTCCGCACGGACTACGGAGTGACCCGTATTGGTGTATTCGGGTCGGCCGCTCGAGACCAGATGACGCCGAGCAGTGACCTTGATGTCTTGGTCGAAATGAACAGCCCGACCTTTGATCGGTATATGGATCTCAAATTCGAATTGGAGGATGTTTTCGGAGTACCGGTAGACTTGGTTCTCGCGGATTCACTCAAAGACCGCATTCGTCCTTTTGTTGAGAAAGATGTTGTTTATGTCTAGAGATCCGTTGACGCATATTCAGGACATTCTGGATGCGATTGACCGAATACTCAGATATACCGAGGGGATGGACTGTGACGCTTTTTCCCGGGATGAAAAGACCCAAGATGCGGTCATTCGCAATCTGGAAGTGATCGGAGAGCCAGCACGTGCCCTTTCCGAGGAATTTCGCGAGGCAGTCCATGTCATTCCCTGGCGCAAAGTGATCGCTTTGCGAAACGTGTTGATTCATGAGTATTTTGGAATCAATCTTCGGATAATCTGGGACGTTGTGACCGAAAAGTTACCGGAGATTCGCGCTGTGTGCGCGAATGCACTGTTGGAAAATCCTAAGTGACGGATTTTGCACCAATCAAGATGATTTGACTTTGAGGAGCTCTTGGTTTGAAAAATATTTCATTTCGCTGCTTTGCCATTCTTCTTTGGATAGCTTTAGTCAGTTTCTCCGGCTGCGATTCTCCCACACCCGCCGCACAGGTGCCGGG
>CAIZGN010000104.1 GCA_903932505.1 Candidatus Hydrogenedentota bacterium | reverse complement strand
GCTGCGCCGAGGACAGCAACGGCTGCCGCCGCCGCTCCGCCTTGTTCAAGAAATGCGCGGCGGCCGATGGCGTCGCGTTGGGGTTCAACGGGGGGGGTGGGCGTGGAATCCAAGAGATGTCTTCCTTTCAGGTTGGGGCAACGGGTGGCCTTTAAGCAAAAACCCACAGCAGACGTTGCAGACGCCCACTGTGGGTTCATTTCGCGGGCGGTCTTATTTCGCGGGTTGTGAATCGCGCACGAGACCGCGTATGTACTTAAGATAGCTGTCAAGCGGAATACGAACCGGGGTGCTGTCAATGGCGTCTGCAGCGGTGTCTGCTGCGGCCTCACCCTCCGTCCCCGTCTTGGCCGGGTCGGCAGTCCCAAGTTTCTTGGCGGTGTCTGCCAACACCTTCTTGGTCACCTGATTATCGGAGGTCACGTAGGACTTGCCAGTGGAGGCATCGGTGCTTACGGGAACCTTGCCATATAGGCCACCAAGGAGGACGGTGTTCTTTTTGACGCCGAGGTTGAGATAGACCACAGCGGTTTCACCCACCTTGAAGGCGGGCATTTCGGAAACGCGAGACATCAAACCGTCTAGACGGCCACCGGGAACGGTAAAGGTCACCTGGCTGCCTACGTTGAGCGTCCCTTTGACCGATTCAGCCACCTGAATAACGACGTCGGTGACGATATGCTTCGGAGAACCTTCCCATTTCGGGGTGAGGGAAATTACTGGGCCAGAAACGATGGAGGTGGAGCGGTCGACCATGACCGACTTCCACTGATTCTGCGAGACTTCCGCCAACATGGCGCGGGCGGTTCCGGCGGGAATTAGCAGGGCGGCAAGGAGCAATCCAGCGACCACCCCCGATGTGGCTTTGCGACGGAGCATGCGTAAGCTTACCACGACAGCAAGGAGGGCAAGTCCGCACAAGGCGGCGTGGCCCTTTGCCCAGAGCAAGACGTCGAGGGTCTGCTTCCACAGGTTGAAGGCAAAATCATTAGCCAGCAAATAACGTGCAAACATGGGGGCTACCTCATAATACAAACCAACGGCAGCGGTGCCAATTCCAGTGGACAGCAGGATGTTGTCGCGGAACCCGCGAAGGTCTTCGATAGCGGCCATCAGGGCACCGGGCTGGCTGGGATTAATCAATTCGGCAAACCCGAGTACCTTAGCGGTTTCACCTTCGCCTTCGGTAAGCACGGTGTCGGGTCTACGTCCGTCGCCCGTGCCAGTCCCAGTGCCAGTACCTGTTCCGCCGGTACCCCCGGTGCCGCCGGTGCCGCCAGTGCCTGTTCCACCCGTGCCGCCGGTCCCGCCAGTCCCGCCTGTTCCACCAGTACCACCAGTACCACCGGTTCCGCCTGTGCCGCCCGTACCTCCAGTCCCGCCAGTACCACCGGTGGTCGTATTGGTGGTTGAACCGGCAACGATGTTCAGGGGGCAGACGTCATTGGGATCGCCGAACATGGGTTTCTTGAACGTTTTCTTGGGGAGGATCTTGGCTAGAGAACGACCGGTATCCACGCTTTCAACGAGAAAGCGGGTATCGTTCCAACGGAGAGGGGTGCCGGCATCTTTGTTTTCGATGTCGTAGATGTTTCCGGCTTCATGGAAGACTTCGGAGGGGTATCCTGTAGAGGCTGTTCCGCCCGAGCCGGTGATACTGGCCACATCGCCAGCAGTGATGGCGGTGGGGGCCTGTCGGTCTTCGCCGGTCTCGTTCAAGGCGTTCAGGGTCAAGGTGTAGTCGACGACGAAGCGTCCGGTTCCGGTCGGATTCTCAAGGGTTTTCCAGAGGTTCTTCAGGTCGAACTGTCCGACATCCTTGGCCTTTTCCGTATTCGCGCTGGGGACGTAGAGTCCGGTGAGGGTGCTGAAGAGGGGGACACGCGAGGTGGAGGGGTCGTTGTCCACATCGGCCCAGGCGACAATGTGACCACCGACGATGGGCAGGGAAGGCAGACCGGTACCGACGCGGGTATGGGTGCGCGCTTCTTGCTGCATGCTGAAGTATTCGCCCTGATCTTTGGTGGGGTAGATCCAGGAAATGCCGGAAATATCATCCGGGGCGAGATCGACGGCATTGGGCTTATAGCAGTTGCAGGTGCTGTCGTAGGTTACCGCATAGTAGGGGTACATGGTGGGGGTAGCACCGACATAACGCCCAATACCATCAGCACCGGTCATCCAAACCGGGGCGTTTTCAACGAGGTCATTACCCGTTTCGGTGGCTCCTGCGGTAGTGACGCCGGAGGAGAGGCGGAGGTTATTGAGCGGGGTGTGATCCAGTCCGAGCAGATGGCCTGTTTCATGGACCAAGACGGCCTTGAGCCTTTCCTGCCAAGTGCCGTATACGGAGGACTGATAGGCAACGGAGCTTTCTCCGCCACCGGGACGGATAACGCTGCTGTTCAGGACGATATCGGCATCCACAAGCGTGCCTGAGGAGACGGTGTAAGACTCCCCGGGACCGGACACCACGGTGCCATCGGCAACGACGAAAACGGAAAGGGTAACACCCAGTACCGGGTAGTCAATTCCAGCGACGATGATATCGGCGGGATCGGGTACCTGGGTTTCGGAATTGGTGACCTCGCCAGCGTTAACCTGAAGGAAGATGGTAGGAATGAAGTCGATGACCGTATCTACAGACGGAACGGGGTCGGTAGCTATGATTCCGCCACGGCGGAAGGCGACATAGGAGGTTTCAACGTCCTGCCAGACCTGGAGCGACTCATCAATGACGGCCATTTCCTCCTTGGTAAAGCCGGATTTTCCGCCCTCATAGCGAATGGCGAGTCCTTCCCCGGCGGTGACGTCTCCATCGTTGTTGGTGTCGAAGTCATTGATTTGCCATTTCCGGAGCCAGAGAACATTGTTGGCATCGTATTCCCCGATGGGGAAGAACGCCTGCGCGGCGGGCATCCCGAGCAGCATGATGGCACCCCAGATCGCCGCCAACGCGATGTGTCGAACACGTGTATTCACCTGTATGGTTCCTTTCACGGAAACGGGCAATAACTCCACCAAAGGAGACCGCCCAACCTTGCGAACCGGAATCCTGCCTTCGCGGCAAGGCCGCACCGGAGCTGTCGCCTCGTATGCGCCTCTCGCCTACGAGCGCTCTCACTCGAGTTCGAGTCTATTATCCCTGCTAATCCAAAGCGGCCTTCTCGCGCCGCAGTCTAACGCGCGTATTTCTCGCTCGTGTTTTCCTACTCGGTTACCGTCTGCCTGCGACTGCGGCCGAGCTTCACGGAGACCATGAAGACTAGGGCCATGACCGCAAAGAAGATGGCGTCGCCGGAGAGTGAATGATCCTCAGAATTTTCGATCGGGGCGCATCCACAACCGGGGCGCGACGCCTTGTTCGTAAATTCAAACCCGTCGATGAGGGTATCTTCCTGACCGGTGTTGCGATCCCGAACGGTTACATCATAGAGGCCGGCTTGGGGCAATCCACCGGCGGGATATCCTACGAGGACATTCGAGCCGTCCGCTTGCACCTTGAGGGCGGGCATCTGGGTCTTGCCAAAGAGGACTTCGACGCTGGCCCGTGCGGGGATATTCTGCCCTGTCACGGTCACTGGGAAGTTAACAGCAGCAGCCTTTTCCGGGGAGAGTCCGCTGAGGAGCAGACGCGGCCCGGCTGCACCGGAAATCACGTGGAAGAGGTCGTTTCGGCTAGTTTGCTCGTTACGATCAGGGTTGCGCACAAAGAGCACGACCGGATCCCGAGGGATAACGCCGGTCTGGTTGCCGATGGTGATGCGTATCTTGGTGCCGTCGGCATTGACCTGCGTGGACTTGACCTCGTAGCCGCTGAGGGTGACTTCAGGTTGCGCGCCGAAGCCGGTTCCCGTGATAACCACCGGGAATACGGTCTCGGGCGAGATTTGCTCGTACAATTCGGAGACGGAGACGCCCGAGATGACCACGGAGTAGGGGGTAGACGATCTCTCCTTGGCGGTAAGGAGGCCGGTGCGCACCTTCTGCTGGCCGTGTGAACGAATCCAGTCGACTCCGGAATTGTCGATCTTCATGCCCGCTCGCGCGCCGTCCATGAAGTAGGAAATGGGCGCATCCTTGAAGAAGGTAATGAACCCAAGGCCACGCTGCGCCCAGGGGAATTCGGAGAACTTATCACCGTCCGTACTGGCCGCCCCGGAGAGTCCCGCCCAAGTGTCAGGATCTGGTTCGGTCGGTGTGTTCGGGCCCCAAGAAACGATACCCATGCGGAAATCCGTCTCGGGTGGCATGGTGTTGCTGGCGCGGATTACGACAAAGAATTCGGGACCGGCATCTTCGGAATGCTGCTGGAGAACGGGGCCACCGCTCAGAACGGTCCACCCGCCGAAGGTTTCAGGCACCCACTGGCGGTGGCGTTCCTGATCGGCGATGGGGCTGGGCACATCGTCGGTACCGGGCGTGGAGAAGACAAACTTTACGGTAGTCTGTCCGCCGGGCTGACTGACGTAGGCCGGTTTCGCATCCATTTGCATAGGGATATCGACATCGGGGTCAAAGAGCCCGTTTCGATTAAGGGGGCTGGAATCATTGTCGCGGTAGATGGCGACACCGCTGCTCTTCTGGTCGATATCCAGCGGCATGAGGTCGCTTTGGGGGCTGAAGTTTGCGTAGGCACCCGTGTTGTAGAACTCGACGACCACCTGCTCAAGGAAAGTGGGGTCTTCCACAATACGCCAGATACCATCAGCAGGGCGGCCTGAACGCAACTCAAGACGATTGACGGAATTGGCCACAATTTCAAAGGATTCATAAGCTGAATCTACCAACCAGTCACCCGCAAAGGCATCAACGCCCCATGTGGCACCCGATACGGCGAAGGCTGCATTTCCGCCCACGCCCGTCTTGCCTGCAGCCAAGGTCTTGGATGCACCGTTCGTCGAGACATCAATACCCAAGGTGGGCGTGGGTGCGCCATCGGTGTAGATGACTTGCGACTGCGCGGTGAGGTCCACCACCCGAGCGGGCACGTTGACGGTCATCATGTCGGCACCGTAAAAGTCCTGCACGGGTTCTTCTTCCGGGTTGGACTTCACGAGCGCTGAGAGAGCGGTGTTTACCGTGGGCAGGAAGTGAATGCCTGCCGCCTGCTGCCCCTGCACGCGCTCTGGAAGAGTGGCGGGGATAAGAGCCCGGAAAGACTCAAAGCGTTGTGTCTGATCGGAGGTATTCGCCGTGATAAACAGGTCATCTCCGGGCTGGGGTACCCAGGTGTCTCCACTGTTGGCGACCGGACCAAGGGATTTGGCCGGCACACCCTCGCCTTTGGCCTTCTTGGCGGCCGGCAGGGTATATTTCACCCGAAGGACGGGTGTGTTGCTATCTGCCTCTGATGAATTAAACCGCTTGGCGTTTTCGGTTGCGTGATTGTCGGCATTTTCCTTGCCAATGAGACACCAGCCGTGGTTGGTATCCGGCATATCCAGCCAGTCCTGCACCTGCTGCCGGAGGGTATAGAACCCTGTCTCATCGGTGAAGGTATAAGGGCCAACACCCAATACTTCAATGGCGTCGCTGACTTTGGCCGTTTGTGCGGGATCGGTAAAGTCGCCACCATCCGTATCCCACTGATAGGCCAAGTTTTTGTAGCGCCGATAAAGCCATGTGGCATCGGGTTCCAAGGCGACCGTGCCTTCCTCCTCGTCTCCCGCAGCATCGGAGGCTCCTTGTCCCCAGTCCTTGAGCACCGGCGTAAGATAGACGGTCTTTGTTGCCACCTGGGTGGCATCGGTCATGTAGACCTGAAGCTCCGCGCTGGTGATGGTAGCATCAACGGGTATGTTGTTTTCGATGTCGAAGTGTAGCAAAGCACGCCGTTCTTTGCCCAAGGGACTCGGCCCGACATAGAGGTTCTTTCCGGCTCCATTGGCGATGTCACCCGCAGTCGATTCGTACAGCGTGACGTCACGGTCGGGTGTGAGCACTGCCTCCTCGCCCTCTACCGTGGTGCCCCCGCCTGCATTTGGATCGTAGTTGAAGTTAAAGGAATAACTTCCGCAGCAAATGCCGATAGTGAGCGAGAAGGGGAAATCTGTGCCCCATCCATCCTCTGGCGGGATTTCCCAAGACTCCTGCGGTGTGAATGTAAGCACCCACGCACGATCCCGGGCATCCACCAATCCGTCACCGTTCATGTCATCCGCCACCCCGTCACCGTCCACATCGATAAGCTCAGGGGCATTGCTCCAAGCCAAATCGCGAACCAACACGGGGCGATCGCGGCCCGATTGCGGGGCGGAAAACTCGGCGTAGTTTTCAATGGCGTTGGCAACGGAAAAAACACCATTGCGGTCGGCGTCTTCCCACAGCAAGACACCGGAACGCTCATCCAGCCCCACCGAATCCAAAGGCATGAGATCCGAGGGCGAGAAGTCAGGACCCCAGAAGGCCACCGTCATGCGATCCATGTAGAGCTGATTGCCGTTCTGCTGGATACGGGCATCGGCGATACCCGCCAAGTTGATGCCCAGCATGGCGGTCGGGGTCGAAACAATATCCATTTTCTGTTCGAGTAACCGCGCCTGAGGCAAGTCATTCCAGTCGCTGGCTCTTGGAAGACGGCCCTCGCCCCCGGTACCAGGCCAATTGGCATAAGAAGGAAGCGTGGGCATTTCCAAAGGATGGGTGTACGCGCCCGAGCGAAAATCCAGCTGCGGGGGCAACGCATGCATAAACGGCACGGTTTCGTACGAGAACTGGGGAAAACCAACATCCTCGTAATGAAACACTGCACCCAAGTCTGATTGTTGCAGGTACCACCCTTCCCAAAACATCGTGGGGGTATGCCCGTTCAAGAAGCGGTCACTGAAGAAGCGAAGGGGGTCATACCACCGGTCAAAATCACTTTGTTCGCTGGTGTATAAGCTGCAATAGCCCAAGCAGCATGGGCCGGAGGCCGTATGATCCACGGCATCGGTAGGTTTCTGATAGAGGGATCCTG
>CAIZGN010000103.1 GCA_903932505.1 Candidatus Hydrogenedentota bacterium | reverse complement strand
GCTCAAACGAAGACAAATCGTGCGCCGAACCCAGATTGCATGCGCCGTGGTACTGCTCCTGTTGGCCATCGGCGCAGGTAATACCGTGTTCAACCGGTTCGCAAACGCAAATGCGCTGGCGGCGAGCACCGCAGAAAACGCCAAACTATACGTCAAGACCACTCTGGTAAAAAGCAGTAACGCCAGTCAGGCGCTGGTTCTTCCCGGGACACTACAAGGGTTCGTTCAGTCGCCTATTGCGGCAAGGTCAAACGGTTATCTCAAGCGGTGGACCAAGGACATTGGAAGTACCGTGGTCAAGGGCGAACTGCTGGCCGAAATAGAAGCACCAGAAATTGACCAGCAACTCGGTCAGGCCATGGCGACCCGCGATCAGGCGGCCTCCAGCCTTGCTCTTGCGAAAAGCACAGCGGAGCGATGGGAAGGTCTGCGCAGGAAGGATGTGGTGTCACAGCAGGATCTCGAAGAGCGGCGCAGCGCGGTTTCACAATCGCAAGCCCTCTTGGCGGCGGCGGAGGCCAACTTTCAGCGCTTGCGACAGTTAGAAGACTTCAAACGTGTGGTGGCTCCGTTCTCCGGTCTCATTACGCGCAGAAATGTCGACGTTGGCGATCTGATTGACAGTTCGCGCGTTCTGTTTGTCTTATCCCAGACCAGCGCACTGCGCGTCTACATCAATGTTCCGCAGGCGTATGCCCAACTCGTCAAAATTGGACAACAGGTTGTTGTTACACAGGCCGAACTCGCTGGTCAACGCTTTGCCGGGCGGGTAGCAAGAACCTCTGCATCCATTGACGCGGCCACGCGCACGATGCAGGTAGAGGTGGCCCTGTCCAATTCCAATGGAAGTCTGTTGTCCGGCGCATACGTCCAGGTGAATTTGCCATTGCAGGCTTCCAACTCGCTTGTTGCACCCACCAATGCGCTGATGTTTCGAGGAAATGGAACCAACGTGGCAGTTGTTGACGCGCAAGGCATCATCACTTTGCGCAAGGTGAGTGTCGGGCGTAATTATGGGGCGGATTTTGAAGTGCTCGAAGGCATCAGCGCATCCGATCGTCTGGTGCTCAATCCGCCGGATTGGCTGGCGAACGGACAGAAGGTGGTCATTTCTCCCGACCAGGACCGACCATGATGCGATGCCGCGGGGCTGTCGCCTGTTCCTTCCTGCTCTTGATTGGATGCGCCAGTGCCCCGGAGTATGAAAGACCTGTGGTCGATCTACCAAAGGGGTGGACGACTGAAGCACCGTGGCGCGTAGGCAAGCCCGACGATGCAGTTCCCCGGGGCTCGTGGTGGCAGCGATTTGGGGACCGCGAACTTGATGCGCTTGAAGAGCGCGCTTTGGCCAACAACGCCACACTGGCGGTGTCCAACGCGCGTCTGGCGCAAGCACGCTCCGTATTGGCGGGCACGTCCGCCAGCGCACTTCCCCAAGTAGGGTTGGGAGAGCGCGTCTCGCGCCAGCAGATTTCAGCCAACCGGCCGTTGACCAATTACAGCAGCCCCAACTTTTCCACCGTCCAGAATGAGTTGAGCGTGGCGATGACGGTGGGCTACGAGTTTGATCTTGCCGGACGTGTGCAGCAGTCCATATCAGGAGCGCGGGCCACCCTGGAACAGGTTTCGGCTGATTTTGAAAATACGCGTCTTTTGCTTTGCGCCGAACTGGCAACGAACTACTTCAACGTGCGTGAACTTGATGCAGAAATCCGTGTGCTCGAAAGCAGCATTGGCCTGCAACAGCGCTCGCTCCAACTGGTACGGGCACGCCATGAACTCGGCGCCGCCACCGGACTCGAACTGGCACAACAGCAAACGCTTTTGGATACAACACAGGTGCAACTGGAACTGTTGCGGCGGCAACGCAGCCAGTTTGAGCATGCCGTGGCAACCCTGGTTGGCGTGGCGGCGCCGCAGTTCATACTGCCGGTG
>CAIZGN010000102.1 GCA_903932505.1 Candidatus Hydrogenedentota bacterium | reverse complement strand
CCCCTTCGCCTTCACCCTCAACAATGACCGGCTCCCCTTCCCCTTCACCCTCGATAATGACCGGCTCCCCTTCACCTTCACCCTCGATAATGACAGACTCTCCTTCACCTTCACCCTCGACGATAACAGGCTCCCCTTCGCCCTCACCCTCGCCTTCGCCCTCCCCCCCGACGATGGTTTCACCTTCGCCGGCAACGATCGGTTCGAGCTTTTGTGCCGAAACATCCACAATCACTTCGTTTGCACCATCGGCTTTGATGCTGATTTGAACATTTTTTCTACCGACCGACATCTTGGTGCGATCCACTTTAACCGTAATCACGCCCGCATCGACTCCGCTTTCCGGGTCGATTGTAAGCCAGTCCACTGAGGGGGTGATCACTGAGGCAGACCACCGGAGCGTGCCAGAACCAGTGTTGGTGATTGTAGTTTCTTTGGTGGTGTCGACAGGCCCGAAATTAAGGCTCGTGGGAAATACACTTAGAACCGGAGGTTTGTCCGGGGTAGGACATCCCGTCAATATCGAAGCGACAATAGTGACAAACACCGACAGCACCCCAGTCCGAATTACATCATGAGTCGTCACTAGAACACCTCCGTACTTGCATTGCGCATTTTTATTATCTAATAATACTAAAGGAGTAGTACACACCAGCCACACTCGAATGATACCGCAGGACTTGCTCGATGTCAAGGGGATTTTCGAATTTCCAGTCGCGCCCAGACAGCGCATATATTTCTTGAACCGCATGCCTACAAGCGAATAGGATAAGCGCCCGTTGCCATGCAAACGGCGCGAAATATCCATTGGAGACTGCATATGAAGAAATCTACGATTACCCCTCTGAGAGAAAAACTCAGCGAAGTTTACGACCTGCGCGCCGCACTGGCGCTGCTTGAATGGGACGAAGAAGTATACATGCCTCCCAAGGGCGCAACCGCACGCGGACAGCAACGCGCCACCGTGTCGGCACTCGTGCATCGCCTGATGACTTCGCCCGAAATGGGCCGTTTGCTGGACTCGGCCGAAGCGGACGCCGGACTTTCGGAGAACGACAAGATTCTCGTATGCGAAACGCGTTACGACTTTGAAAAGGCGCGAAAGCTGCCGGAGTCGTTTGTGCAACGTTTCGCTGAAGCCCAAAGTCAGGCCTATCAGTCCTGGACCAAAGCCCGGGAAGAATCGTCCTTCGCCCGCTTTCATCCCCAACTTCAAACGCTGGTCCACCTTGCCCGCGAAAAAGCCGAGCATGTGGGATATTCTGGATCCCCGTACAACGCGCTGCTCGAAGAGTTTGAGCGCGGCATGACGACCGAACAGTTGACGCCGCTCTTTGCCGAGTTGTCCCAGCGCCAGACTGCGCTCATCAAGCGCGTAGGCGCTTCCTCGAATTTGGAAGAGGAGTCTTGGCTGCATCAAATCTGGGATGAAAACGCCCAGTGGGCACTTTCATTGCGGGTGCTTGGAGACATGGGGTACGACTTCGAGGCGGGTCGACAGGACAAGGCCGTGCATCCGTTCACCACCAATTTCGGCATTCACGATGTCCGGGTAACAACGCGGATCAGTGCGACCCAATTGTTTTCCTGCCTGTCCAGCGCGATGCACGAGGGCGGACACGCGCTTTATGAGCAGGGATTCCGGGAAGAGGACGCACGAAGCCCCTTGGCGGAGGCACCCTCGCTTGGTTTGCATGAATCGCAGTCGCGCCTGTGGGAAAACATGATCGGGCGCAGTGCGGCTTTCTGGGCGTATGGCTTACCCCTGCTTCGCCAGTTCTTTCCCGGACAGCTTGATGGCATCCCCATGGGTCACGTTTACCGAAGCATCAACCGGGTGCGTCCCTCACTCATTCGCGTCGAAGCCGATGAATGCACCTACAATCTGCACATCATCCTCCGATTCGAGATCGAGGCTGCCTTGCTCGACGGAAGCCTCAATGTCACCGACATCCCGCATCTGTGGAATGCCAAAATGAAGCAATACCTCGGACTCGTGCCACCAAACCATTCCCTTGGCTGTCTCCAGGACATCCATTGGAGCCACGGGGCCTTTGGATATTTCCCCGCCTACGCGCTTGGAAACCTCTACGCCGCGCAGTTGTTTGAACAGATTCGCCGCGATCTGCCCTCGTTGTGGAAGGACGTTCAGGAGGGAAATTTCATTCCTCTGCTGGGTTGGCTGCGTACAAATATACACCGTGTCGGACGGCGGATGACCGCACCCCAGCTCATCGAGTCTGTGACCGGCCGCCCCCCTGAAGCGGCACCTTACTTAAGATACCTCGAAGAAAAATTTGTGTAGAACCCCGGAAAAATGCTTGAACGCATCGGGCATCGGTGTTAAGATGCCGCGAATTATGGAGATCACACTATGTCGATGCAGAAAAAAGAAACCACGCAAACCGGGGGCACCGGCGCGGAACGCTTGATGTCACTCGATGCCCTTCGGGGCTTCGACATGTTCTGGATTGCAGGCGGAGGCACGCTCTTCAAGGCCTTTCACGGTCTGGGCAGCGATGGGGTTTCCGGTTTTATCGCCAACCAGCTTTCCCACCGGGATTGGGATGGCTTCGTCTTCGAAGATCTCATCTTCCCGCTCTTCGTCTTCATGATGGGCGTGGCTGCGGTCTATTCCCTCGGCAAAATCGCGGGCACGGAAGGCTCGAAGGCTGCACACGTCCGTTTGCTGCGCCGCACCGTTGTGCTTTTCCTTCTGGGCGTTTTCTATTCTGGCGGTCTTTCACACCACTACTCAGAGACTCGCTTTCTTGGTGTGTTGCAACGTATCGCCCTATGCTACGGCTTCGCTGGGCTTGTCGTCCTGCACCTTAAGCCACGCGGCATGGTGGCGGTCTTCCTCGCGCTGATGCTGGGCTACTGGGCGCTATTGACCTTCGTGCCCGCACCCGGCCAGGCCACAGCGAGCTTTGAAGTGGGCAAGAACTGGCCGAACTATATCGATGCGCATTTTCTGCCCGGCAAGCCCTACAACGACACTTGGGATCCCGAAGGACTCCTGAGCACCTTGCCCGCCTTTGGTAGTGGCATGCTCGGCATCTTCGCGGGATTGCTCCTCAGAGACCGCCGATTCACGCAGCAGAAAAAAGCGGCGTTCCTTTTTGCCGGTGGCCTCATCTTGCTGGCGGTAGGGTATACGTGGGGACACCAGTTCCCCATCGTCAAGAAGATCTGGACCTCTACCTTCGTGCTGGTCGCCGGTGGCTACAGCTGCTTGCTGCTCGCCGCGTTCTACTGGGTCATCGACATCCAGGGGTGGCGTGCCTGGACCCCGCCCTTCATCTGGGTCGGGAGCAACGCGCTGGGCGTCTATTTCGCGGCCCAGATTATTCCCTGGCAGAAACTCGCGGAGCGATTGGTCGGCGGTGAGATTCAGGCGCGCATGGGTGCGTATGGCGATCTGCTGATTGCCGTGACTGCGGTCACATTGCTCGTCCTGTTCGCACGCTATCTGTATAAGAAGCAGATATTCTTGCGTGCTTAAGGCGCAAACACATTCCACTTGAGCCAGAAGGTCTTAAACGCTTCGATGAGTTGCTTGAACTCGTCGAAGTTCATGGGCTTCACCAGATAACTGACCACGCCTGCGTCATAGGCCAAGTCGATGTCACGGGATGCGGCGGACGTGGACAGCATTACTGTCGGAATCTGGCGAAGCCCCATGGTTGCGCTCATGCGCTGACGCACTTCGATACCGTCCATTTTGGGAAGCCGGAGATCCAGCAACACGAGATCCGGCTTGGGACTGCTCGCCAGATCAGCAAACTCCCCTTGGTGCAACAGGTACTCCATGGCCTTCTCACCATCCGACACATGGACAATCCGCACGCTGGCATCCCTGAGCCCGCGACGCACGGCCTCCGCATGCGAAAAATCGTCCTCGGCGATAAGGATCAGTATCGGGTTTTCCGCTGAAAACCCGCTGGATTCCGCGCGCCGGACCATTTACCCGACCTCTTCAGCGCGCCAGCGCACTGCGGTGCCCAAGGTGAAATGGAAGGTCGTCCCATGACCGGAACCCTCGGACTCCACCCAAATCCGACCCCCGTGGGTTTCCACGATCCGCTTCACCAGGGCCAGCCCCATACCAGTCCCGCCGCTCCCCGGATCCAGCTTTTCAAACAGCTGAAAAAGTCTTGAATGATGCCGGGGCTCGATACCCTGCCCGTTATCCCGCACGAAAAACACCGTGTCCTGCTCACCCCGGATAAATCCGGCCTCAATCTTCGGGTCGGGCTGCTCACCCATGAATTTGATGGCGTTGTCCAGCAGATTCTGAAAAAGGGCGACCAGACGCTGCCGATCGCCATACAGAGCGAGCGGGCCTTGGGTCACCTGTATATCAGCGCCTCTGAGCGCCGATCGACCCGCCACCAGGGCGAGTGCCTCGGATACAATATCCGCGAACAAGGACTCTGTGGGGAGATTGTTTTGACGGCCGATCCGCGACAGTTCGAGGAGTTCATCCAGCAGGCTCGACATTTTCGAAGCCGCATTCTGGATATACCCCATGTCCTTTTCCATGTCCACCGCGTTATTTACGGCGACATCCTCGCGCAGGTACCCAAGAAACGTCTGAATCGTCACCAACGGGCTCTTGAGATCATGGGAAACGGCATAGGTAAAGCGGGCCATTTCCTCATTGCTGGCGCGCAGGGCGTCCTCCGCTTTTTTGCGTTCTGAAATATCCACCCCCAAACCGCCAATATACCGATGCCCCAAGCTATCTGTGAAGGGGAACTTCGAGCTTAACCACCAGGAGGGCTGGGTGCCGGGGATTCGCGCCTCCTCGGTAACCTCTATGGGGCAATCCCCCTCCAGCACTTTCTCGTCATTGATTCGAAACCCTTCGGCGATTTCGCGGGGCCACATATCAAAGTCCGTTTTCCCCCGCCAGTCATCAAGCTTCATATCGAACCGATGGCCAAAGTTCTTGCTGAAATACACATAGCGCAACTCTTCATCCTTCATCCATGCGATGGTGGCGCTATTGTCGAGAAAGGAACTCAGTCGATTCTCGTTCTCCCGTAGTTTGGCATCCACCATGCGCTGAGAAAGGGCTACCGCAATTTGGTCGGCGCAACCTTCGAGAAACGACAACAGTTCAGGCGTAAACCGGTTCTTGGCATGGTCGTTAAACTGCAGAAGCCCGAGGGTATCACCCGCATGCCGCAACGGGATAAGCGCGACGGATTCGTAGCCTTCCCGGATGCAGGCGTTTCTGATTCTATCCTGCTCCTCGAATTTGTCCATCGTCCCCGCCAGCTCGGAGGTGCAATTGCTCCAGAAACTGCCATGGGGCGTAAAGAACGGGTATCGCGCATCCGTTCGTCCACACAAAATGTGGCCGCACATGCACTCCACAATGGGATTCCCCAGCTCATCCCGGACAAGCAGCCCGTCCAAACCACGTTTGCAAAGGCTGTTCTCGCTCGTGATAAACGCCTCGGAAAAGCCCACCGGTTCAAGGTAGGGGAAGTCATCCCCTTCCTGCAGTCTCGCCCCAACGGCCTCACAACCGCTCCAACGCTGCAGAACCCCGGTGACAGAGCCAATAAGGCTGCGGGTGTCGTTTTTCTGATTGAAAAGACGCAGCAGCTCCACCGTGGTTTCACGCTCGGCGAGTGCGCGCTGCGCCTCGGTCACATCTGTTCCCGTGCCAACCACCCCCACGACCGCCCCGGCGGCATCGCGCAGGGGTGCCAAATTTACGTCAAAATGGCGAATCGCCGTATTGATTCTCGTGCGCACCCGACAGCGTTGCTGCTCGCCCGTTTCGAGTACCCGCCGCTGCAGAGCCACCAGCGCCTTAGCATCTTCGCTGATATGCCCAATCTCCTCGGCCGTCCTCCCCAGATGGGCCTGCAGCTCAATTCCAGTCGGGGCATTATAAATCCACGTGTATCGCAGATCCTTGTCCTGATGGAAAACCGTAATCGCGCTGTCTTGCAAGGCCAGTCGGAAGTTCTCCTCGCTCGCCACGACACGCTGTGCCATTTGATCATTCGCATCGCGAAGCCGATCCTCAGCCTCCTTGATGCGCAGCATCGCCTTCACCCGCGCAACCAGTTCAACCCCCGCAATAGGCTTGGATATGAAATCATCCGCGCCTGCCTCAAATCCGCGAACTTTCAATTCAGGCTCGCTCTTGTGCGCGGTGATGAGTACCAGAGGAATGTGCGCGGAAGCGGGGTTCGACTTCATGCGCTGGCACAGTTCAATGCCGTCCACGCGGGGCATCTGGACATCCGCCAGAATCACATCAACCCGACCCTTGGCCGCAATCTGCAGGCCCGCCTCGGGATCCTGCGTGCTGATTACCTCGCACTCGGGCAGATGTACCTCCATCAATTCCCGGATTAAAAAAAGATTCTCCGTCTTGTCGTCAATGGCCAACAATACCTTCGTATTCATCCTACTATCCTCTATCACTGCTCATCGTCACTCAGGCCACGGGAATCCACTTCCGAATCACCTCAAGCACCTCCTGCGGCACAAGCGGCTTGATAAGGCACGCATCAAATCCACCGGCCAGAATTTCTTCCTTGTCGCCCCGCATCGCTTTGGCCGTCATCGCAATAAGCGGAATCGATGCAAACTCGGGATTCCCACGCAGCTCGCGTGCGGCCTCAAGTCCACTCATCCGGGGCATTTGAATATCCATCAGAATAAGGCCCGGATGCAGTTTGCGTGTCATTTCCAGGGCCTCAATGCCATCCACCGCCTCGGCGTAAGGGATCTCCATGATCTCAAGAATCTCGGTGATGGTAAACGTGTTGTCGGGGTTGTCTTCCACCACCAGAACAAGCCGACTGTTATCGCCTTTCTGGGGCGTGGCCGAAGACGGCGGCGATGGTATGGCGGGAGCCGCCGGGAGCCGCCGGAGCATTACGGCCTTGACCCGTGCCACGAGTTCATCCCGCTGCACGGCCCCCTTCTGGATCAGCGCCTGCACGTCGTTATGCATGAGACGGGCGCGGTCGGCTGAGGTGAGTTCCTTCGCGGTCAGCACGACCACAGGAACGCGGCTCGTCCATGGGGTGGAGCGAATACGCTGCAGCACCTCAAACCCATCCACGCCGGGCATCATCAAATCCAGCACCACCACATCGGGGAGGCCGCTCGAGAAGCTCGCCAGTGCCTGCTCGCCACCGGGAGCCACGATCACCTCGCATCCGTTTTCCTCCAGTGCCGTTCGGATTTGAAGCACGGCCGTTTCATTGTCCTCCACCACGAGAACGCGGGGTTTTCCTTCCCCCACACCATCCTTGGTGTGCAGCTCTATCTGAAGCAAGGCGGCCTCCACCTCCTGGATAAGCTGGCCCCATTGCATCACACCCTTGCCGATCAGCCGCTCCGTGCTCTCCGTCAACTGCAGCTTTTCCGCAGGCGTCAACTCCTTCGCGGTGACCACGATCACGGGCAAATCATGCGTGACCGTCTGCGCGCGCAGACTGGCCAGCACGCTAAAGCCGTCCACCTCGGGCATCATGAGGTCAAGCACCACCGCGTCGGGCATGTACGAGGCCACTGATGCAAGTGCTTCCCTGCCCCCGGAAACAGCCACCACGCGATATCCCCTTTCCTCCAGAATGGCGGAGAAATGCTCGCGCGCGATCGGGTCGTCATCCACGACAAGGATATTGCGAACCGTACGCCACCGCGCCAATCGCGCAATCTCGCGCAGCAAGATCTCACGGGCCACGGGTTTCGGTACGAAGGCCGCAGCACCAAGCGCGAGGCCGGTATCAATGTCTTTGCTCACGGATACGATGATGGCGGGAATGTCCCGCGTTTCCTCGGAGGACTTCAGTTGGCCGAGTACCTCCCATCCGTCCATATCGGGCATCAGCACATCAAGCGTGATGGCGAAGGGCTGCTTCTCCCGGGCCAGACGCAATGCGTCGGCACCGTTGTGCGCGGTGATCACGGAGTAACCGGAAAACTCAAGCGATGTACGCAACAAATTGCATGCATCGGGCTCATCATCCACCACCAGCACCGTAAGTCCCTTGGGCACCACAATGGGTTCATGCGTGCTCACGGCAGGCACTTTGGTCGCCGGAATTTGTGGGCGGCTCGGCAGTTCTTTGATTCTCAAGGGCAGCGTCAACCGGAACGTGCTGCCCGCCCCAGCGGTACTTTCCGCTTCTATGCTCCCGCCCATCAACTTCGCGAGGCGCTGACAAATTGCCAGCCCAAGCCCGGTTCCCTCGTGCTGTCGGGTCGTCGACCCATCCACCTGCCGGAATTGCTCGAAAACATGCTGGATTTCCCCGGCGGGAATTCCAATACCCGTGTCTTTCACCGTAAAAACTATTTTTTCGCGCACACAAGCGAGGGTGACGTCAATGCGGCCCACCTGTGTGAATTTCACCGCGTTGGACAGCAGGTTCAGCAGTATCTGATATACCTTGGCCCCGTCCGACCGCATGGTTGGCATGTCCCGGCCTTGAAGGGTGATCTGTAGATTCTTTTTGGCCGCAAGCGGTTGGGTGGTCTCCACCGCGCGTTCGAGCACCAGCGCGGGATCGAACT
>CAIZGN010000101.1 GCA_903932505.1 Candidatus Hydrogenedentota bacterium | reverse complement strand
GCGCCCCTTGTATCGGCTTAAGGAAGGGATTGAGCGGTTCTATATCACAGACATCAACAATCCTGCAGCTTCAGCCTTGGCGCAAAGTACCCTGCCCGCCATGTGGGATCGCCTGACGGTTGACGTATCTCGCGATGGCTTCAGCCACGTCCCAGGCGGCGCAAATGTCTTGTACGCTGACGGGCACGCCACGTTCGTCCGCTATCCCGGCGAACATCCGGTCACGCGTTGTTTTGCCGCCACCATGACAAAACTTTACAACGCGATGAGCTTCATGAGTTACGAAGGTCCGTAACTGGAAAAGCTTGGCGGAGAAGTACGAATCATTCACGATCCAGTGTAGCACTTACCGACATTTGGTGGAAGGCGCACAGCAGACGCTGCCGCACATGGTGCAAAGGTTGCCCGGTAACCCCGTCACGCATGTGTTGCTGATTTGGCTGCAGCATTGATTGACGGCCTTCACCTGCACGTCCGGATTGCCGAGACTGGAAAGACTGACGACAGGACTATCTTTTTCTTGGTTGGCGTATAGGGTGAAGTATCCGAACAAGCCAGCTCTGATCCCTTCTTGTATGAGGTTAATGTGCTCGTCCGTCAACAACGGGTGCGTCATGGGGATGGAATAGAAGTCTGGAAAAGTAAGTCGGCCGAGCCGTAGCAAGAAAGCCGGGTCAGACAATAGACCCAAAAAATCTTTATCCGTCTTCCGCATCCAAATATGTGTACATGGAACACTCAGCCCCGCCAACTCGACGCTATCCAACAGGGCCGCGAGCTCTTTAAGGTCCACATTTGCATGGGCATCGGCCGTAAATAGGTCTTTGACGTACCACTCTTTTACTTTTGGATTTTTCTCTACCCAAGCCTTAGCAGCCCTTAATGCGATGACGATTTTTGCATCGTCGGGGTTGTCAGGCACAGAGCCCGATAAGTGATTAATAAACCTGCCTATGGACCAACCCTCGCTACCAAACAAGTCATTCAGGGTGATGTCTGCCCAAGCAGCCATATTTATTTTATATTGTTTGGAATGCACGTCCTCCGCAGAGGCCAGTCGGCTCCCCAGCCCGATGGTCAGTACCCCAGCCATGATTCCAATTCGCATCCAGTTATTCATTAATGTCCCTCTCGATTGTGCGTCTGTGCTCCTCGCTCTAGCGACAGCTCAGTATGACTATTCCAATCCAGTAAACGCAACCGCCGAAAACTGAGGAAATCGACCTCTTCCAACGTCTACATACTGAACCAAGAAGCAAGATTTCTCCTCATTACATTCGTCGAAATGACGCGAAACGCGGTGTTTGTCCCAGCGGCATCGCCCCATCACCCGCCCAACCGTCTTCCGCGCGAAGGCGGAAATCCAGTCAACGTCATTTGACCGCATACGCAATCAGAACGCGCTCGTAGTTGCCATGCCGGGTCTCGATGGAGAAACCGGCACAGGCTCCAGCCGCTATCTGCGAGTCCAAGTCTCCGAGGTAGCGCAAGAGCGCGCCATCTTCCACCGTATTCACGTCATCTACCCGGATCAGGGCTTCGGATTGCGCCAGATGCGCCTTTCGCAGGCTCTCACGCCCGCCATCCGATTTCTGCAGATTCTCGATGAGTTCCGACGGCATGCTCACGCCCATGCCGCTCTTTTGAAGAAGCAAGGCACTGCCCCGATCATCGAGATAGGGTGGATCTGC
>CAIZGN010000100.1 GCA_903932505.1 Candidatus Hydrogenedentota bacterium | reverse complement strand
TTCTACTTCCGCCCCGGCCACGAAACCTACCCCATCTACTACAACCCCAACGTCCAGCGCGTCCTCCTCAACGCTGTGCGCTGGGCAAGGCCACGTGTGATCCAGGAACACGCCTGCCCCAATGTCGCCCCGCTCGAGCCGCTCACGCCCTCCGAAATCGATTTTGGACAGGCTGGCGTGTCGCAGGGTTTACCGGAGTAGGCGGGAGATACCCATATGGCCGCGCTGCCACCCCTGCGTAACATTGAGGCTGTCCAAGCCGAGCATGACGGTCAGCCCGTCATTGTCCTGCATGATTCCGAAGGATACGCCGAGGATCAGATCGTACTGTCCGGCCCCGCCTTTTTCGTGGCCGCCCATCTGGACGGTCGCAACAATATCGTTGACATTCAAGAACGTTTTGCCCGCCAGTTTCGCGGCGGGATCATCACGGAAGATCAGGTTATGGAGGTCGTGTCTTTCCTTGATTCCCAAGGTTTCCTCTTGTCCGACAGTTTCGAAAAAAGACGTCTTCAGATGGATCGAGCCTTCTCGGCATCACCAACCCGGCATGCCGCCCTCGCAGGGCGCTCCTACCCTGACGACCCGGATGAACTTAAAGCCTTTCTCGATGCCTTCCTCGATACGCCCGAGGCACCCTTGGTTTTCGGAGAGCCCGATGCGCCGGTTCTACCCGGTCTCATTGTTCCCCATATCGATTTTCATCGCGGAGGATTATGCTACGGTGCTGGATATCGCGCCCTGGCAGCACAAGGGATTCCCAGCACAGTGATTGTCTTGGGCGTAGCGCACAATGCCGTACCAGCACCCTTTGTACTCTGTGCCAAAACCATCGAGACGCCCTTGGGCGACTTGCCTTGCGACACCGACATGGTTGAGCGCCTCGCGACCGCTTGCCAGGGGAATCCTTTTGCGTTTGAGGCGGTGCATCGCACCGAGCACTCTGTGGAATTTCAGGCCGTGATGATCGCGCGGTTGTATGGCGAGCGGGTTCGCGTTGTGCCCATACTCTGCTCCCAGATTGCCGGGGAGGGCGGTTGTGACGCAGCCCCGGAAAACATGCCCGCCACACGCGCTTTCCTTGATGTCTTGCGGCGCGAAATGGAGAACCCAGGGGCGCGGGTTACGGTGATTGCAGGAGCCGACCTCGCGCATGTGGGGAAGAGGTTCGGGGATCCTTACGATATCGATGACACCGTCATCGCATCCGTTCGAGCCAGAGACGAAGCCGACCTCGCCTTTGTTACCGCGCCGGATGGAAATGCATTTTACCAATCCGTGATGGCCGACAAAAACGCACGGCGGGTTTGCGGATTGGGAAGCATATACACCACCCTGCAAGCACTGCGTGGAAAGATAGTCCGAGGGGATGTTCTGGGCTACGAATACGCACACGATGAAGCGGGTGGAATCGTATCCTTCACTGCGTGCGCGCTGAGTTAGGCTTAGGCCTGCGTTACGGGTTCCTTCAGGAAATTGGCCAATAGCGACGGGCAACCATCACAACCCTGCGTCACCTTGTGGTCCTTCGGGTGCACCACATGGGGAAGAGAGGGATCCGTCAGGAGATCCCTGAACGAACGGATAAAAATGTTCCCCAGCGCATATTCATGACGGTCTTCCACGAGACCACAGGTGAACAACTGGCCGCGCGGACTGATAAAAAGCATTTCCTTCGGCCCTTGGCAGTCGGGACGCTCGCCATATGGCTGTGGATCCGCGATGACCACATCAAAGCCGGCCTCTTGCGCCGTCTTAAGACCGTCAGCCGCTTCCTTCTTGGCTACAACTTGTGTCTTGCCTCGGTCAAGCAGACTCAGCGTCTCCAATTCCTCTGCACTCAACTCGTGACGATCCACATGGAGACCAACCGTCATTCCGTGGGTCTCCTGCGCCCATTGGCACACCTCCACCACCTCCGGAAAGGCAGTCAGGGACTTGTTGACGCTTAGCACAATCCAACGCACACCAAGGGAAGCCGCCTCATCAACCACATTGAGCCACTGTTCCAGCGAGGGCACAGGTTCCAGATCGTCTCCATGACACCCGCAATCCGAATCCGAGGATTCGCCCAAGTGCACCCACAAGTACTTCGCGGACGAGACCGTGGAATCCGTACTGCACGAGCGCAAACAGGTCTTGACCCGAAGCGGCAATTCGAACGGATCAACAGACAGAAAAGGCTTCTGCACGTTCGAAGTTCCGGTTCCTTTGGGGTCGAG
>CAIZGN010000099.1 GCA_903932505.1 Candidatus Hydrogenedentota bacterium | reverse complement strand
CCGCCGCCACGATCTGGTTCGCAATCGCCCTTGCCGTGGTCATGAGTTCGGTGCGCGGCACGATGCGATTGACAAAACCAAGTTGCAGGGCTTCGGTCGCACCCATCCGGCGGCCCGTCAGAAGCAGATCAAAGGCTACGTTGTAGGGCAGCCTTCGGGTGACGCGAAGCAGGCCACCAGCCTCGGGTATGAAGCCGCGCGCCAGTTCCGGCAGGGCAAACTCCACTTCCGGCACGGCCAGAATGACCTGGCACGCGAGCGCCAACTCAAAGCCACCACCCACGGCGAGCCCATTGATCGCGGCGATGACCGGCTTGTTCAGATCAAAGCGTTCCGTCAAGCCCATGAATCCATAGCCACCGAAATCCTCGCCAATGTCGCCATTGGCCACCGCCTTCAAGTCCCAGCCGGCGGAGAACATGCGCTCCCCGCCACCCGTGACGATGGCCACCCGAAGGTCTTTTCTGTCACGCAGCATATTGAAAGCCGCTGCCAGATCCCGGCTTGCCTGCTGATCAATGGCGTTGGCCGGCGGGTGATCCATGGTAATTTCCAGGATCGGTCCGTTTTCGAGGAGGGTAATGCGCGACACCTTGTTCCCCATCAGACTGCAAACTCGGCCAGCACGTCCTTGGAAATCACATCACGGTGAATTTCTGAGGTGCCTTCCCAGATCCGTTCCACCCGGGCGTCGCGCCAGAAGCGTTGCAGGGGAAGGTCCTCGGCGATGCCAAGGCCACCGTACATCTGCAAGGCTTCATCGGTGACGCGTCCGACCATTTCAGAAGCAAACAGGTTGACCTGCGCCGCTTCACGCTGTGACAGGCAGTCCAGAGACATCTTCTGTGCGGCATCGAAAACCATCAGCCGTGCGGCATGGATGTTCATGGCCATGTCAGCGAGCTTGAAGGCTGTTCCTTGAAATTTGCCAATCGTCTGACCGAAGGCGGTGCGTGTATTGGCCCAGGTGGCCGCCATCCCCATGGCGCGCTCTGCCAGTCCGACACAGTTGGCCGCCAGCATGACCCGACCTGAGAATATCCAGGCCTTGGCCATCTTGAAACCAAGACCTTCCTCACCCAGAATGTTGCGCGAAGGCACCCGCACCGCTTCCAGTCCAATCGTGGTTGAGACCAAACCGCGGTTGGAAACACATTTCAAGGGCGCTACGGAGACCCCCGCAGAGTCCTTGTCAACCAGGAAGGCGGTCATGCGCTTGCGCGGGCCGCGCGGTGTTTCGTCAACACCCGAGACGGCGAACACGATCATGTAGTCAGCGCGCATGGCTTGGGTGATGAACTGCTTGCTGCCAGTGATGATCCAGTCGTCGCCGTCCTTCACCGCCCGGGTGGTGATGGCGCGCGCGTCGGAGCCTGCCCCCGGCTCGGTCAAGGCGAAGCAGTCCATGCGCTCACCCCGGATGGTGGGCTTCAGGTAGGTCTCAATCTGGTCGCCGCGACAGGCTTTGAGGATGGGGGCTGGGCGATTGCAGATCATTTGCAAAGCCCGCGTGGCGCGGCCGAATTCGACCTCGACGGTAGCCCGCTCGAGCGATCCGAGTCCGCCACCGCCATGTTCCTCTGGCATATTGAGGGCGTAAAACCCAGCTTCGATGGATTTGCGCTTGACCTGTTGAAACAGGTCCTCAGGCACGAAGCCTTGGCGTTCGACAAGCTCTTCATGCGGCAGAATTTCTCCTGCCACAAACGCCTTCACAGAATCGGCGAGCATCCTCTGCTCGTCGCCTATACGGAAATCCATGGTTCACCTTTCGTGGTTCGCAGGAGCCTGGTATATGATACGCTCCGTGTTTCAAAATGAGAAACAGCGTTTTGAATTCTATCAATAGAGCCCGATTTTTGTCAAGGAAGGCGATGGTCCGAGTGCGTACCGATGAGGTCCTCGTGCAGAAGAAAGATGGCACGCTCCCGAGAGGACGATTTGCGACCTTAGACGTTTTTGATATAAAAAACGGACTATCAGTCCTTTGAGTTTCGCTCAAGCGCTTATAGAGTCGCTACCAACGCCACCATCTTCTTGACCACTCAGGTGAATTGACCGATGCAGCAGTTTTTTCTTTTTATCATCGAATCCGACCAGGGGTAGGACCATGCTCAATCGACGTTGGCTAAGGTACGGGATGCAGCGACTTGCAGCGACGTTGCCGATCCTGGCCAGCGTTGTGGTATTCACTTTTGTCCTGATGCGCTTGCTGCCCGGGGACCCGGCCAGCTATTTCATCTCCAGTCCGAACGCAGGACCGGCGGAAATTCAGGCGCTTCGGGAACGCCTTGGCCTGGACAGAAGCCTGCTCGAGCAATTGGTGATCTACATCGGCGATCTGTTTCAGGG
>CAIZGN010000098.1 GCA_903932505.1 Candidatus Hydrogenedentota bacterium | reverse complement strand
TCTCCTGGGCGGTCGCGCCCGTCATCAAACCCAAAAGCAACACCGCGACAACCCGAAGGCCGCGCGAACATCCCGGTCGTGTGTGCAAAAATAGTGTTTTCATAGTAATGCAATTCTAGATCAAGTCCGGAAAGGCGTCAAGCCGCCACTGCCCCGGCCGATTTGCCCTGACGCGCCTGAAGCCGTATGCTGGCGGTCTCGGTTTATAACGCTGAAGGAATCCGTACATGAAACGCACCGCACGTTACGCACTGCTCATTCTCCTGGCCCTTTCCGGTTTCGCCCACGCTACCGGCCCCCGCGTCAAGTGGGACTACACCGCAAAATCGAATCTCTACGGCCCGCCGCTTGTTGCCGACATGAACCCCGCGCCCGGCCTCGAAACGGTGGTGTGCGACGCGGAAGTCCGAGCCATGATTTGCCTCGACGCGCGGGGCAAAAGACTTTGGCGATACAACGGCGATTTCAAGAAGCGTCTTATCGCCCCGCCCGCGCTCAGCGCGCCCGGGAGCGATGGCGTTCGACTGCTGCTGCTTGGTAATGCCGACGGGCAGTGGGCAGCCGTGAATGCCGCCAACGGCAAAGAGGTGTGGAAGAAAACCCTCGGTGGCGTTGAATGGGGCAACGGCTTGTGGGCAGATCTGGACGGTGACGGCACCCAGGAAGCCGTGGCCCCCACCTTAAGCGATGGCGTGGCCGTGCTGGATCGTGCGGGCAATGAACGCTGGCGATACAAGGGCCCCGAAGGCAAACCCACCCTCGAAATCCGCGCATCCATGGCTGCCGCCGATGTCGACGGGGACGGCAAGACCGAGTTGTTCGGCGCCGAAAAATACGGCCTTTTTTCACTCAGCGCGGAGGGCGCGCTCCGCTGGGAAACCATTACCTGGGATGATTTCGAATCCGGTGTGGTGCTCGGTGCACAAAATGCCACCAATCCGCAATGGCGGGTTTTCTCCGCCTCGCACGACCAGCACGCCGCCTGGGCCTTCGATGCCAACACCGGCGCCGTGATTTGGAGGCAGCCTTTGCAGGGTGTGGGCAACGTGTACACCGGCTCGTCCATCGCCCTGGCCGACCTCAACGCCAGTCCTTTTCAGGCTTCGATCTATGCCTCGGAAACCTCAAACCGTTTACATCTCGTCGTGGGTGACACCACCGGCCATATCCAAGCCTTCGCCGCAACCAACGGCACCCCCTGCTGGACAGCCCGAACCAACGGCGCGGTGCATGTGACCGCCACCCTCGGCGATGTGGACGGTGATGGCTGGTGCGATGTGCTGGGTGCGAGCGGCGACCATCGTCTGTACGCCTATAACCGCCAGGGCAGCCTTGTCTGGGATTTTATCACCGGTCTGCGCCTCGTCTATCCGCCCTCCCTCGCCGATATCGATGACGATGGCCGCACGGAGATCCTGACTTGCGGAAGCGACTCCGTGTTGCGCTGTCTCACCCTGGATGGCGTGTACGACCCCGGCATGATGCCCTGGCCCATGCGCGGACAAAACCCCGCCATGACCAATGCCCTGCCACTCGCCCTTCCTTTTGCGCCGAGGGTCGAAGAAACGGTCGAACTGCTCCAGAATGGCGGATTTGAAGAAGGGCAGGTGGCCGAGGGCTTGGGCGTTCCCGCCAAGGACAGCGAAGTGTATCAAGCGCGGATCCAGTGCCCGAAGGGCTGGATGAGCGAAACCGCCTATGGCGATGGCGGCCCACTGGGCCCAATGGCGCAGGGCGTACCCCTCGCCGGTTGGCGACGGGATACCGCCGAACCCCGCGAGGGTGCCCACACCCTCTTGGTGGAAAAACCGATGACGGTCGCCAGCGCACCAACCACGCTCCCCCGCGAACTCGCACCCGACATCCTGCGCGCTGCCGAAGAGTCTCCCTTGACTGTCGAAGTCTTCTCGAAAGGCCCCGGTGCCAAAGCCGCCTCGCTCCGTTTTGACGGTCGTGACCCCGTCATACCGCTGGAACGCAAAGGCGAAGAAGCCGGATGGATCCGCTGGGCAACGGACCAAGTCGCCATGCCGTATGCCCGCGAATTTCAGTTGCTTCTTGAAACGGGGGAAGGCGGTGCCACTTGGGATGGCGCGAAAGTCACCGCCAAGCTGCATATCCCCGCCGAACTGCGCGTCCTCGTCAATCAAGTCGGCTACGACACCGGCGCGCCCAAGCGTTTCGTTGCGCAAGGCAATGTCTCTGGCGAAAAAACGACCTTTGCCGTCAAACGCGGCAACGATGTCGTCTTTGAGGGGCTGCTTCAAGCCGCAGGACGCATCAAAGGTGCCTATGGCCCCGACTGGGGCTACAACTATTGGACCGGCGACTTCAGCGCCGTGGGCGAACCGGGCGAATACATCGTCGAAACCCGCGTGGGCGATACCGCTGCCCGTTCCTATCCCTTCCGCGTCGGCGAAAATATCTTGTGGGACGAAACGATCGTGCCCACCTACAAATTCTTCTATTACCAGCGCTGCGGCATGGAGATTCCAGGCATTCATGGCGCGTGTCACCTCGACGATGCGCGCGGTCCCGACGGCCAGCAGTATGAACTCTGGGGCGGATGGCACGATGCCGGCGATTACAACACCTATGACAACGCCCCCTATGTACACGGACTCGCCCGCGCCTATCAGCGCACCAAGACCCTATTCGATGCCCTTGATCAAGATGCCAACGGCCGCGCGGATTTTCTCGACGAAATTTTGTGGGGCGCGGAACACACCCGCCGCATGATTGCCCCCGATGGTTCCGCCTACGGAGCCATCACCTCGGGCTACGGCTTCTGGGCAGCCCCTGAACTCGAAACGGACGGCAAGCCCGGCACGGGCGATGAACGGCCCGTCACCGGAAGTCTCACCGGCAACAACCCGAGCCACGATTTCGCCGCCATGGCGAAAATGGCCCTGTGGGAAACCGACAAAGCGGCATGGACAGAACCCGCCAGGCGCGGACTCCAATATGCCATCGAACACGGACTTCGCGGTCCCGAAGCATTCAGTGCTGCCGTCGATCTCTTCGAGGCCACCGGCGATCCCATGTGGGGAGCCCTCGCCAAGGAACTCTTTCCACCCATCCAAGCCAACGCCACCATCGTAGAGGCCGTGTCCAATTACGACCGGCTTTTCAATGAGAACCACCAAGAGGCCATCCGCACAGTGCTCAAGGCCAAGGCGAACGAATTCATCACCCTCGCAAACAACCCCTTCGGTGTACTCACCTTTGGCACCCCGGAACAACCCAATTTCTTCAAGACCCCCGCCGACCGGGCCGGATGGCATGTCGGCACCACCATGTACCTTTTCGAGGCCGCCGAGCTGGTCGCCCTCGCCTACCAATATAACCCCGACCCCCGCTACCTCACCTTCGTCTACGATCAATTCAACTGGACCTTGGGCATGAACCCCTTTAATCTCAGCCTCATGGAAGGATGTGGAGACGCATTCCTTCCCTCCTATCACAATCGCCACACCTTCGGTGGCGTGGCGCGTGGCGCCATTCCCGGAGGCATCGTCAACGGCCTCACCTGGCGGGCCGTCGGCGACGACCGCCCCTTCGTCGACCTCACCGGCAACGACATCCCCGCCTATGAGCCCAACGAATTCTGGCTGCCCCACAACACCAATTATATTAATGCCATCACGGCTTTGCGCCACGCGCGGTGATGAGGCGCGTGCCACCATTACTTCAATGACCGCATCTGATTTTTCTGTGAAATGCGGGGCCGCCCTTCGAAACCGCCTCTTCGGCGCGTCAAAAAAAGGGGGCCCACGAAGTGGAAACGCCGAACGGAACACGCTATACTCAAGCGGAACGGGACTCTGAGTTCGCGTGCGGCCTTGGGTCGGTTCCTGTAGTTTATTGACAGATTTGACGAAATTTGATAAGTCGGCGACCGTATGTAAAAGCTAAACGCAATCCATGCTTGGAATTGCGGGGGATTTGTCTGTTGACAGATCCCCATGGCTGTGATATAAAATAGGACGATTTAATCCGCGCGGAGTATCCGTGGCGGATAGGCGGTTTTTCGGTGGGCGGAGCTTTTCCGCACAAAGAGAACCATATAGGACAAGAAGAGAGTTCAGGACACTGTCTTCGGGCGTACGCAAACAAAAAGCGGGTCATCTATGATGCGGGCGTGTGGCGGGTCTTGTCCCGCGCGCAGATCGATGCCGTTTCTGCGAAGGAGAGTTCAACGGTGAGCATGAAATACGGCGCTCTCGCGGGTTTGGCTCTTGCGGCGTTGGGGATTCTAGGTTTGGCCGCAGGCCCGACGGAAACTCCATCCGCCCCACAATACCGGGAATCCGCTCCCGAAGCCCCCATCCCCCCATCGGACGAACAGCGTCCATCCACCCCAACACCCCCAGCTCAGGCCGAAGCCGCCGAAGCCCCCATCAAGCTAGCGGAATTCCGCGCCGAAGACGCTGTGGATCCCGCCCCGGCTTTAGTGGAAAAGGCCATGAACGCCGAAAAGGCGGTAACGACGTCATATTGTGGGGACGGAATCAAGTCCACGGAGGGGGAACTGCCGGTCGCTACCATTGCTTTCACTACGGCCATTCGCGATAAAGAGGGCCTGCTGCCACTCCACGACTGGGCGGGTCTCGTGCGCATTGTCTTCAGTTATCCTGTTGATAAGCCCGCAAACCGCTGGTTGAGCAAGCTTATATTTCGTGTCACCAGCGATCCCCGCGCCCCGAAGGACTTGGGATACGGGGTTGCTAGTGGCGTCAATATTACCGACCTCTTGGAGTTTGGTTTTTTTGAGGAAGGCGCCAGTGGGCAGGACTACCGTGATGGATTTCTGGACTCGAATGACTCCTTAATGTTTCGATGGCCAGCGACAGGTTCCCCCCCTGCCACGATTCTGGGGACACCAGGAGTGAACTCCACAGAATACGAACTTGATTTCATAGGCAATGGCACCTGTAGCGCGCCGCAGTTCCCAGTGGAGCCCGGCGCGGATGACCTGCCCTTGGGTGGACGCTCCTACATCATTGGTGTGCGTACCTCCGCGACGTGGCGAAGTCAAAACAGTATGGCGGTTGAGGTCACTGCAGCGAGAATCGTGGAAAAGGATACCTGTAATTTCTATATTGGCGACCCACCCGAGAATGCGCCACAAGATACCTATACCCCGAATTTTTGTACCGGCGAAACTCTGGCTGATGAAGTCGGGTATTCTTCCAGTTTTTCAGTTTGGGATGTCACTGGTCTGGCGGCAAAGGATCCCGATTTCACCATATTCTGGAATCAACCAAACGTCCCGTACACCCCCTTGGCAGAACACACGCGTCCTCGATGGAATAAGCTTGACCAAATCATGGATGCCGTCGGTTCTCAAACCATGCAGGTGCGAACCCTCTTCTCCTACGAACAGTGGCAGCCGGTAGTAGGTATCAACCTGCAATCGGCGGGTACGGCCTACACCGGTTTTGACGAAAATGGCAAAGAACTCGTCTTCCTCAATGAGGTGAATGTAGTCCTTACAGATATCGGTGCGGATCCATACAAAGAACCGGGGAACGGTGGCTTTGATCCACGTTCTGGATTGGATTCCCTCTACTATGGCGGCTCGCAGGGGGAGAATATCGGGCGTGACACGGTATTTAACGGGATATCCGTATGGCATGATACCAACAAAAACGGTATCTTTGATGCCCCTACGGGTTCGGCGAGCGGTGGTATCTCCTACAATGGCGACTATCCCATGATGCCAGATTATGCTGGCTTTAATGACGGGTTTTCATGGCAATGGCACTACGTCCCCCTGCCTCCCGATGGGGGAGACCCTTGGTGGAAGATCTCAATGCGACTGTCAGGGACTACCAGCCATACCAACGCCAACTTCGAGGGGGCGCTTGACCAAATCCCCACTGCTTTGCCGAGTGGAAGCTTAAATGACGATTGTAAAGCCACCAGCGACATCTTCTGCGACTATTTCGTGGTGGTCCGCATTGACAGTGGTGTTCAGGACGTTTCGCTGGTTCCCGGAGATAATGAGGGCGCACCGATGGGTGCGGATTTCCGAGCCTTCATTGAGCCGCGCAATTCGGATGGGGTGCATAATTACGGAGGGATTTACGCCGATAGTCAAATTCCTTCGTTCGGCGAAAGGCAAGGTGGAGCTGTTATCACCGCTTGGCAGGATGATGAACTTTGGGGCGGTATTGAACCATGGTGGCCGCAACGCACCAGCAATCAG
>CAIZGN010000097.1 GCA_903932505.1 Candidatus Hydrogenedentota bacterium | reverse complement strand
GGGGTGGTCTGATCCCAAAAGCAACGGCTCAAGCAGCATCCAAGCTCCCGCCTCGTTTTTATACATCACCCAGGAGTGATCGTAATCCCGGGCGCGGGCCTGCCCGCGATAATGCCTCATTTTGCCCAGCGCAACCCGGACATTGAAGGTACTGACTCCCGAAGCCAGCAGCAGGGAGGCAATCAGGAACGCGCGGTCTTCACAATCGCCAGACCTCAGAAAGAGCGTCTCATCGGGGAATTGCCAAGGATCGCGCCCCCGCCGCCCCTGGTACGCGACCTTCCTGGCGACGAAAGCCGCGATGACGTTCGCCCGATAGTCGAAAGCGCCTTTGCCACGCGACCTAAACAGGCCAAGGTCACCTTTGATTTCCTTGAGGAACGCCACGATATCTTCGGCCAACGTCCGCCGCATGATCTCGTTGTCCTCAGTCACCAGAAACTCACGCACGTCAATGTCATACTGTTTCCTGAGCGAGCGCGAGCCCACTACCGGCCGGGAGGAAGGCACGACGGACTCGCGGATAATTACATCCCCGTCCCAATTCCAGCGCGACAGGTTCCGGATGCTCGATTTGACCATGCACATAATTTGTATCCTTTCAATGTTGTGAGAGTTGCCCGGTGGATATCTCCGTCGGACCGCTCGGGGTGTTCTTCAGCTTTGCCATCAGCCAGGCCAGCGCGGTGCCCGCAATCAACCCGGCGAGATGGCTTTCCCATGATATGGGGGCTGAGGTGGGAACGACACCCCAAACCAATCCCCCATATCCTATTATGCAGACAACCGACAAACACAGGGTTCCGAATGTCCGGTGGAAATAGGCCAGCGAGGCGAGGTATCCAAAGTAGCAGAAGATCAGCCCGCTCGCCCCAATGTGGCAGGCATTCCGGGCAAACAGCCAGGTCAGGCCGCCTCCCAACAAGATGCCGGCGACGGTCACCACCGCGAACTCACCCCGGCTGCGCCCGCAAAGGATGCCTCCCAGTATCAACAGCGGCAGCGTGTTGGCGGTTAGATGTCCGTAAGACGTATGGAGAAATGGCGCATAGATTATTCCGGGCAGGCTGCTGATCTGGCGCGGGACGATGCCATACTGATCGAAGTGGCCTCTCCAGATCAAATTGTTGACCAGGAAAACCAGCCAGCAGACCGCAGTCAGCATTAGGATGGGAACAAAGCGTTTAAGCATAGATTTGTTTTCAAAGTCAACGGGCCGTCCGCCGGCCAACCACCGATCGCCTGCGTGCTTTCAGGCTCGAATAGCATAGCAGACTCGGCCCTCCGATGCCAGCCTCAGCCACATTCCCTCGCGCTTCGGATATCGGACTTGGGGCTCCTCTTCCAGCCACGCGCAGTCCGCGTGATGTTCCCGTAGTGTTCCAACGGAACGCCAAACCTCCTGACATAGCCTCTAATTTCCAAGGGATTTCGATATTCTTGCGAAATGAACATGTCATCTGTTATTGCGTCTTACGCGCGCGCGCAAGAGCGACCCCATACCTTACAATTTACCCCCGCACCCTAACGACTTTAGCAACCGTCCCGGATTCGTCTCACGGCACTGCCATTGCTCCCTGACCGATGGAGTCTGTTTCATTACGATACAGGGTCAACGGAGGGGTTGCTACGGACGCGACGACCGAGCGGCGCAACGGCGCTTACGGAAGCAAGTCTATCGG
>CAIZGN010000096.1 GCA_903932505.1 Candidatus Hydrogenedentota bacterium | reverse complement strand
GGTTATTCTCGAGGGCGAGGGGGAGTCGGTTACGGAAGGCGAGGCCATTCCTGAGGGCGAGGGTGAAGGCGCGGTTATTCTCGAGGGTGAGGGTGAGTCCGTTACCGAAGGCGAGGCCATTCCTGAGGGCGAGGGTGAAGGCGAGGTGGTTCTCGAGGGTGAGGGAGAAATTCTCTTGGAAGGAGAAGGCGAAGTACTCGTTGAGGGTGAAATCGGAGGCCAACCCGATCTGGTCGTTTCCCACCTGTACGTGGATTCCTGGGTGCTGCACACGAGCATTTCGTACTCCTACGAAATCACCAACATTGGCACGGCCCCGGCCAATCTGGATGGGCCAACGGATGTCAACAATGACAACGTTTCTGTGCAGGCCTTTCTCTCTAGCGACTCGGTCTTCAATAACGCTGGTGACCTTGGAGCCGGAGGTTCCATTGTCGGTATTTCCCCCGCTGGCCTTTTGTTGCCGGGCGAGACCAAATCAGGGGTGTTCGATGCCTCATGCGATGTCGATCCTGCGGTGAATCCCTATCTGCTTTTGAAGGTTGATTGGGGCGGTTCCGTTGATGAATCCAACGAAAATAATAACGTGCTGCTTGCTTTGGTATCCGCTGCGGGCGAGGGTGAAGGTGAAGCGAAACCCGATCTTGTGGTTTCCTACCTGCATGTGGATTCCTATGTCCCACATGCCAGTATTTCGTATTCCTACGAAATCACCAACATTGGCACGGCCCCGGCCAATCTTGAGGGGCTAACCGATGCCAGCAACGACAACGTCGCCGTGCAGGCTTTTCTTTCCAGCGACACCATTCTTGACTATCCGGGTGATCATGGGGCTGGCGGTACTGTGGTTGGCCTGTCGCCTTTAGGCCCCCTTCAGCCGGGCGAGATCAAAGCGGGCTCATTTTCGGCGTCTTGCGATGTCGACCCGACCGTCAATCCATATCTGGTTCTGATGGTTGACTGGGGGGCCGTCGTGGACGAATCCGATGAAACAAACAACACGGCATCGGCGACGATTTGAGTAGGGCCAAGCAAACTAGAGGTTCTCAGATCGGTTCCTGGCCTTAGTCCCGGTACACCGATACTGACTCGATCCGACAAGTGCCTGACGGACCGGGTTCGGTGTAGTCGATCGGTTGGCCGTTGTAGGGGATCTTTCCAACGGAGATGTTTTCGGCTATGCCTTGGAGCGCGCCACCGTGGTTGTATTGCCAGACTGGGGCGAATTGTTTGCCGTCCGTGCTGGTCTCAACCACAAGGTCGTGCTTTTGCCAGCGCACGCGCAGCCAAATCCATTGTTTGGTATCGTGAATGCCAAAAAGCCGCTGCTCCCCGTTGATATCCGCCTGCAAGAGACCGTCCGCGCGTGAACCTATGCGCATGCATGCGCCGTTCTTCCAGCGAAGACATATGGAAGGCCCCCAGGCCATGCCGCCGTCGGAGCCCTGATGAACCTTCATCACCAGACCCGTGGGGGCAAAGTCCAGGGGTTGGGATAGATAGGCGTAGGTGCTGGCGCAGGATGTCACGGCCAAGGAACCTTCTTGGACGGCAAAGGGCGCCTTGTTAAGAGGGGATACGGTGGGTTGCCATGCGAGGAATTGGTCTCCGGTTGCGGACAGCGCGGGTTCCGTCCAAGTGGGCGGTGTGTGCAAGGCCCGATATTCCGCCTCGCGTTCGCGGGCACGTGCCGGTAGCGTGGCCTGACGTTCATCGGCCAGTTTGTTTACCCGATCCCGGAGTGCGGGCGTCAACTGTGCGCGATAGTCGTGCATGATGTCCATCGCTGGTGGACTGGTCAGCCAACCGGCCAGCGTGTGCATGCGTGCATTCACATCGAGCACATTCCGCTCGAGTTCCGGCGTGAGCTTGCCGCTGTTGTTGCACAACACGCCGACACTGTTGCTGGTGTTATAGCCGGACACAAAATAGCGCAGATAGTCCGAGTCCGTGTAGTTGGCGTCGCGTCCCTCGCCGCGCAGAATAAAATCCACATAAGCGTCCGCCTGTGGCAGAAAACAAAGCCCATCCCCAAGCGCCGTCGTGGAATGCCATTCCAATAGACCACCCTCCCCGACTATCCTTCGCGCATGACGTGCCAGCGCGTACAGGGCAGGTACATTCTCCGTATACTGCCCGTCGAAATACAGCCCGTCAGGCTTGTATTGTGTCATCACCTTCGTAATCTCGCCGAGGAATAGGTCGATATTGCACCCATCAGCCCAACCGGAAGGAAAACCCTTTTTGTCAAAGTTCTCAAAACTATTCATTGCGGCCGATTCGATCGGGGTGCCTTTGAGGAAATAGTACGGGCTGGTATAGACGATAAAGCGCATATCCCGGCTATGGAGCGTGTTGCGGACGCGCGCAAACTCGTCCATTCCCAACCTCGGCTCAAACGCGAGATTCCAGTCCTTCCACAGCATCACATCCGATTGGAGCAGCACAATATTGCCCTCCGAGGCCCAGTTTGTCAGGTCTTTGTCGGTTGGATAGCCGGTTTCCTTCGACCAATGCCAGACGACATGATCCTTGAAGGAACGGTCCCAGTCATACGGCTTGGGCGGGCAGACCCCGATCCACAACACGGCGTCCGCAGGCAGGGTATAGCGGATTGTCCTTTCCCCGTCCGGGTGCAATACCTCCGCGAACGCCGGATCCGACCCGTATAGGCCAAATCCCCCCCATTCATCAAAAACCACCGCGTTGCTCTTGTAAACAGCGGCCCAACCCGCATCAAAGTTCCTGGTGATTTCGAACTGCACGGGTTCATGGGCGTGAAACATGAACAGCGAGTCCCCATTGACGCGCAGGTCGAGCTTGGGCGCGGCAAACGAGGCAAAAGCGAAACCAGGGCCTTTATGAGAAGGTTCCGGGAGAGTCGTGACGCCTATGACACGAAGCCCGAGGAGTCCTCGCTGATGTCCGATACGTTGTTCAATAGTCGCCTTCCCCATCGCATCGATCGAGAATTCCGCGCCCGTCGTCACAATCTTAAGTGCCGTGGGCGTGGACTCGACGGCCTCCACCGTCATGCCGCGCTGGGCATCAGGAAACGCGGTCGGATTCATCAGATCCTGAAAAGTAGCGGAGGCCGCATGGCTGGCGAGCGAATATCCAAAAAATAGCAGGCTGGCCAGGAAAAAAATACGTACGTGTGGAAAAAGGTTCACGGGAAGCTCCTTGGGTGTTCAAGACCGGTAACTTGCATGACCTTAACACACACGGGAAGTATTGAAAACAAAGGACTTATGACTTAGCTGGGCAAATTCTGGGCATTTTGTGCTTCTGGAATAATGCCAAAGTACTGAACAGCGGCTTCGTAAGTTACGAGTGCGCGGTAGTGTTTCCAAAGCATTTGCTGGTCTCTGCGGTGCCCTAATTCGTGGGCGGTTTTTGCTGCGTCTCTCCACAGTGCAAGGTGATAGCTGGCGAAGGAATGGCGCATTACGTCCCGGGGCCAAGAATCCATTCCTGCTGCTTTGGATATTATGGAAACGATTTTCTGAACACCACGAAGGGGACAACCGCAAACTTTGTCCTGTATGGGGTATTGGTCGAGCCAAGCTTTGGCGTTGTCGGGAATGGTGACGAATCGGTTTTCTCTGGTCTTGGCTTTTGCGCTTCCCACGAACACATGTCCTTCTTCCCGGGTCATGCAGTCTGCCTCTAGTATGGTCAACTCGTTGGGACGTATTCCGCAGAATAGTCCCAATGTGAAGTAGGGCACGAACTCTGGCCGCATGCTGACCGCGTTGCGAAGTATGAGGTCGGCTTGTTCCGGGGTTACGGTGGACGGGTCTAGGCTGTCTTCTTTGGGCACCTTGAGGGCGGTTGTTGGGTTCTCGGTACAGTAGCCCATTGTCTTGCCCCAGTTGAACAGGGCACCCCAGTCCCTTTTGTAGTTCTTTATGGACCTCAGCCCGATCCCTTCGGACTTTATGACCTCTTGAATGTCGGTCAGCCTGATTTCCGATACGATTCTGGCCCCAAGGTTCTTAGATAGGCGCAGCACGTGGTGCTTGATCCCCTTTATGCTGATTTC
>CAIZGN010000095.1 GCA_903932505.1 Candidatus Hydrogenedentota bacterium | reverse complement strand
GGCATTGATGCCGTATACTATTGCCGGTTGGATGGATCTATGCTTTGGAGTGGTGTCCAAAATCCGGAAACCAGTGAAACCTGCACACTTGATGATTTCCCTGCGACCGGTTTGGATCCGAATAGCCCGATTCTGAAAAAGGCTGAGAAGGGACCTTTCTCTGGTTTGATCTTGACACAAAAGGCCCCGTTGTTCTTTAGCGCGCAACGCGTGGTCAAGAGTAGGGGAGATAGCCCCCCCCGCGGCACCCTTATTATCGGTCGTTTTCTCCTGCAGTCTTATGTGAAGATCTTGGCGGATCAAATTAAGGTTCCCTTCCGCATCTATATTCTCGATTCCAATTTCCGTCCCACCCCGGAGCAGGCAGAGGCTCGAGACCAGTTGCTGTCGGGCCCCGAAAATGCCTATGTAAACTACCCGGCCCAACCCGACGCCAAGGGCTATGGCATCCTGCGGGATTTCCGGGGTGCCCCGGCGCTGTTGGTGGAGGCTGACGTGATGCATGCGGTGGGCCAGCTCGGGCACCGGGTCGCGCAGTTCGCCGTTCTGTTGATGTTTACTGTGGTAGGCGCGATTGTTTTCACCATGGCTTTGTTCGCCTTACAGCACGAAAAGGAAAACCGTCGCCGCCGGTCGGAAATCGAAGGGCTGGTGTCCGAGCGTACCGAAGACCTGATGCTTAGCAATCAGGAACTGGAAAGGGCGAGAGATGACGCGAACCGTCTGGCCCAGGAGGCGAAAAACGCCAACCAGGCGAAGAGCCAGTTTCTCGCCAACATGAGCCACGAAATCCGCACGCCGATGAACGGGGTGATCGGCATGACGGGCCTGCTGCTGGACACCGAGCTGACCCACGAACAGCAGGATTACGCCGAAACCGTTCGAAACTCGGCCGATGCACTGCTGACGTTGGTGAATGACATCCTGGATTTCTCGAAGATTGAAGCGGGGTGTCTTGATATTGAGGTGATCGATTTTAATCTGGCCGCAGCGGTCTACGAGTCGGTGGAACTCATCGCTACACGGGCGGCCGAAAAGGGGCTGGAATTGATCACGGTGATTGCCCCTGAGACCCCACTGTTGCTGCGCGGAGACCCCGGTCGGCTTCGTCAAATACTAGTCAATCTCGCCGGGAACGCGGTCAAGTTCACGGAAAAGGGCGAGGTGGTAATCAACGTAGCCTCCATTGAGGACGAGCACGGAAAGGTCGGTCTGCGTTTTGAAGTGCGCGACACGGGAATCGGAATTCCCAACGATCAGTTGGACCGCCTCTTCAAATCTTTCTCGCAGGTGGATGCCTCGACAACGCGCAAATTTGGCGGCACGGGCCTCGGACTGGCGATTTCGAAGCAACTCTGCATCCTGCTGGGTGGCGATATCGGCGTGGAAAGCGAGACCGGCAAAGGGTCGACTTTCTGGTTTACGGCGGTGTTCCAACACGGACAGCCCAGCACGGACGCGCCGGACGTGACACCCAAGACCCTGGTTGGCAAACGAATTCTGGTGGTAGATGACAATCAGGTGAACCGCGACCTGCTCACCGCGTACATGCGCCACTGGAAGTGCCGGGGCGAGGTGGCTGCCAGCGGGTACCAGGCTCTGGATCGTCTTCGCGAGGCCGAAGGCCAAAATGAAGGTTTCGACCTTATTGTGACCGACTATATGATGCCTGAGTTTGATGGCGAACAATTCGGCGTGGCAGTGCGCAACGACCCGGGACTATCGCACATCCCCATGATTGTGGTGAGTTCGATGAGCGTACGAGGCGAAGCCAGACGTTTCCGCGAGATGGGGTTCGCCGCCTATCTCAGCAAGCCCTTCAACCCGGCGGTCTTGCGCGATTGCCTCTCTGCGGTACTCGGTGCCGCAGATTCCGCCAATCCAAGCTTTGTCACCCGGCACACGGTCACCGATGCGGCATTTTCCGAAGACCAGACGGAAAAACGCTATCGCATTCTGGTCGCCGAGGATAACGCCGTGAACCAAAAGGTGGCGGTATTGCAGCTCCAGAAGCTCGGTTGCCGCGTGGACGCGGTGAGCAACGGGCGCGAAGCGCTGAATGCCGTCCTCGAACGCCCTTATGACCTCGTCTTAATGGATTGCCAGATGCCGGAAATGGACGGGTATGAGGCCACCATGGCCATCCGCAAGCTCGAAGGCCCCAAGCGGGATATACCCATTGTCGCCATGACCGCGCACGCCATGAAGGGCGATCGGGAACACTGTATTGAATCGGGCATGAACGACTATGTGAGCAAGCCGGTGAAACTCGAGGAACTTTCCGTCACAATTGAACACTGGATAGGATCCGGCAGTTCCGCGAACTTCGGCAAGCTGCTCTAGCCGGGATTACGGACAATCTCATCCCATACGGCACGTAATTGCGATTCCGTGATTGCGCCCGCCCGCAGAATGCGAAAGTCTTCGGGGTCGAACACCGTGGAAGGTTTCGTCTCCGGCAGTCGCCCTCCATCAATCACGAGATCCACCCCGGGCACCTCCAATTCATCCACAGACATGGCCGGGGGCTGGCCACTTCGGTTGGCCGAGGACGAGGTGAGTGCCCCGCCATAGACCCGGCAAAGGTCGCGGGCGATTTCAAAATCCGGACACCGCACGCAAACGTTGGGTTCTCCCGCCGTTACTGCCTCGGGGAGTTCAGGAGACTTTGGCAGCAGAATGGATAATGGCCCGGGCCAGAAGGCTTCGATGAAGGCCGCTGCGCGATCCGAAATGTCGCCGACCACATCGTACAAGTCTTCCTCGTCGTCAATCACCAGCAGGATCGGATTCTGGTTGTCCCGCCCCTTCGCCTCGAAAAGTCGCTCCACGGCTTCCTCGATAAAGGGATCCACGGCCAGTCCGTAGACGGTATCCGTGGGATAGGCAACAATTCCACCGTCAAAAATAATTTCAGCGGCCTCGGCCAGTCCTTCCGGGGTGGGTGGAACAATTTTCATGGGGGATGACCTCTTCTTAGGCTTTGTCTGCTTGCAGTCCCTGCAGAAAGGCGCAGAGCTTGGCTATGGCCTGACCGCGATGGCTCATGCCATGTTTCTCCTCGGCCGACATTTCGCCGAAAGTGCGACTGTGTCCAACCGGCACAAAAAGCGGGTCGTATCCAAACCCCGCATCGCCAAAGGGCTCCATCGCAATGTGCCCCTCAACCGCCCCATGTTCAATGTGGGGCTCTCCATCTGGAGCGAGAAAGACCGCGCAGCACACAAATCGAGCGGTGCGCTCGTGCCATGACACTTCCTGCAGAGCCTCGAGAAGGTGTTCGTTATTTTTTTCGTCGTTGCCATAGTCCCCAGCATATCGAGCGGAGTGTACCCCGGGCGCACCATCGAGGGCATCGACGACTAGACCGGAATCGTCGGCGATGCAGGGCATCCCGAAGTGGTTGCTGTAGTAGCGTGCCTTCAATACGGCGTTTTCTTCGAAGGTCTGACCGGTTTCCTCCGGGGCGGGCGTAGGCGGCAGGTCGGCCAGCGATTGCACCGTCCACGGGAGCGCCACGAGCAACTCGGCGAGTTCCCGGGCCTTGGAGCGATTGCCCGAACCTATCAGCAGTGGTTTATTCAAGACCCAGCGTCTCCTTTTGTTTGGCTATCAATTCACGAACACCCTTCTCGCCCAGCGCCAGGAATTGTTCCATCTGTCCATGGTCAAAGGGCGTTTTTTCTGCGGAACCCTGCACCTCGATAAAGCGGCCCTCGCCGTCCATAACGATATTCATATCGACATCAGCCGTTGAATCTTCGGCATAGGTAAGGTCGAGCATTGCC
>CAIZGN010000094.1 GCA_903932505.1 Candidatus Hydrogenedentota bacterium | reverse complement strand
TGGAGGGCTGAAAGCGAGCGTCGGTTCCCGGCCAATTGAAGTCCGCACGCTCATGCATCCGCCCGTCAAAGAATCCAACCGGGGTTGTCCAAGGCTCCGGCCCGGTACGAAACGGATTGCTCGATTCGGGCCAATTCGCCTTTGATGGATCGGGTTCATCCCCCCACGGGAAATTATAATAGGGATTTTGCTGCCCTCCACGCGCTGCATATTCCCACTCCGCCTCCGTCGGCAGGCGAAAACCGATTCTGGTGTAATCGCAGTTCCAGGTCGAAATGTCATAAAAAGTTGGCAACTGCCTTTGCGCGCTTAGCCAGTTGCAGTAAGCCGCAGCCCCGGCCCAGCGAATACAGATCACGGGATGAGCGTCCTTGCCGTCCAACACCGAAAAAGGGTGCCATCCCAGCCTATGCGGCTGTAAGGTGACATCGTCCGCGTCTCGCAGAGCAACTCCCCGCCTCCGGAAAGGTACACCCCTCCGTTGCGCACCTCGATTCCGTGCCTGGAAAGGGATTCATTGAGAAAGGCGCAGTACTCGCGGGTGGTCACATCATAAATTGCCATATAAAACGCGTCCAACCGTACCCGATGGATTGGCGTTTCATCACCGCCATGCTTGGGGTCGCGGAACCCGTGGTGATCCCCCATTTCAAACTCTCCCGCCGGAATAAGTACTAACCCATCCGCCGGGCTACCCGGAGGCGCAGTTTGCGCCTCCGCTACCGCAATCACACCCAACGTGCATACCAAACAAAACGCGCTCGCCATCGGTTTTCGATACACATTCATGGCACGCTCCTTTCGCACGGCATCCGCCATTCGTCCGAACTAGGCCCCAATCCCGAGAACGCCATTGCGCCCAAGCCGGGTCGCCCCCGCAAGTCCAAGCATCACGATGCCCGCCAAGAGTCCCGCAAATCCCGAAGCGGGCACCTGCGGCGTGTTGCTCCCGTTCAACGGGTCATAGCCAGACTGCACTTCAACCCCGTCACTTACCCCGTCACTGTCCGTGTCCGGGTCGAGCGGGTCGGTGTGATAGGAATTAACCTCCTCGCCATCCTTCAGCCCGTCTGCGTCTGTGTCTGCAAGGGCAGGATTCGTGCCGTACCCGGCTTCCTGGTCATTCGACAATCCATCCCCGTCGGTGTCCTGCGTCATGTCGAAAAACAGGTAGTCGGTGTTCGAAATGTACGGACTCAGGGCAGACAGATCAGTGATAACACCCGAATAGAGGAACGGTGTTGTGCAGACCGAGTAATCAAAAGGCGTCCCGTCGGAATAGGTTCCCGACATGATGGATTGGCGCAACCCGCTCAATGCGGACTTCTGCGCCACTGACAGCGTTTGGTAGACCTGCGCAAAGATCGTGGCGTAGTAATAGTTGTTTTCTCCGTCGAGCTCTCCATATAGGGCGGACAGGTCGAGCACCTGTGCTTTCACTACATCGCTCGCGGCCTTGGCTGTCAGCAGACCCCGCAACAGTGTTGAAATATCCGTGCGCACCTGAACGATGTTCTGCGCACCCGCATAAAGGTTGTTCCGCTGCAGGTTTACCAGACTGGACATCACGGTCGCCTGTTCAGTTGTTACATAGCCCTTCGAACTGTCACACAGGGCCGATCCCGCCGTCGCCGTCAATTGTTCGTTGATGCTGTATCCCTCGTGCCCGATGGCGGGTGCGTCCTTGATGTAGAAAGACCCGTAATACGTTCCCTGCCTTTCCGGGCAAAAATACACATCCGCAGTCACCGAACCCGCATACCAACTGAACAGATCGCCCGCATAGGTCATCACCGCGACCGCCGTTCCGTGCGGCAGAGACTGCATCTTGTCCTGAACGTCCGCCTGGGTCACGTTCGGCCACGAATTCCACCCCACCCCCTTCATCGCGTCCAGATACGCTTTCTGCGTCACGTCCAGCGAACCGAGAATGTTAGCATACAGCAGGGCGCGGTCGAAACTGATCTCACCGTCCAGCAGATACAAATCGCGCGAGGCCTGCTTCACCGCGTTCAGGCTCAGTCCCGAGGAACCATACGGAATGTCGCCGTCCATCAACCTGCGAAAGGCCTTCATCAAGGGAAAACGCTTGTAGCCGTACAGATCAATCTG
>CAIZGN010000093.1 GCA_903932505.1 Candidatus Hydrogenedentota bacterium | reverse complement strand
GTTCATGTCGATCTTTTTGCCCATGAGCGCGAAGGCGGCCACCGTAAACAGCACGTCGTGGAAGGTTGCCACCACGGCCGCAACCGCGTACTTAAGTTCAAATCGCGGCGTCAGGTAGACCAGCACGAAGACGAGGGCCCAGAACAGGGACTTGGCCGCGTCAATGCACAGTTGGCGTCCAACCGCCGGACCCACGGTCTGTTCACTGATGATCTGGATGCCCTTTTCGCCCTTGTCACCCGCCAGAGACGCGCAGGCTTTCTTGATGCGTTCATCGACGGTAGTCAGGGCCTTGCCTTCCTCTTTCGGAGCACCAGCGGTCTGACTTTCCACCACGTCGCGTACGCGCAGGTTGAACTGGTTTGCCACTTTGGCCTGGTCACCACCCATTTCCTGCACAATGGGGCTTTCAAAACCGGAACCCGCCAGAGCAGTTCTGATGGAATCAGCGGAGACCCGCGCATCGGACTCAATCGCAATGGTCATGTTGGTACCCTGTGTGAAGTCCACGCCAAGGTTGTCAGCACCACGATAAACGAACATGGCCAAGCCGAGGGTGATGAAAATCGCGCTGCCGATGGCGGCGGGTTTTCCCATCTCCATGAAGCCGATGTTGGTGCCGGATTCCTTGAGGATATGCATCATGCGCAGCTGCTTGATTTGACCCTTACCCTGGGAGAAATCAAAGACCGCCTGACAGACTACCAAGGCTGCAAAAACGCTCCACACCACACCGATGCTCAGCGTGATGGCGAAACCCTTGATGGGGCCGGTACCGAACTGGAGCAGCACCACCGCCGCGATGAGCGTGGTGACGTTCGCGTCGAGAATCGCGGAGGCCGCGCGGGAGAAACCGGCCTGAATCGAGGCCTGAATCGAGTGACCGCGCCGCAACTCTTCACGCATACGCTCGTAGATAAGCACGTTCGCGTCGACGGCCATACCGATGGTAAGAATCAAACCGGCGATGCCCGGCAGGGTCAGCGTCATGTCGAAGTAAGCCATGGAGGCCAGAATCAGAATGGCGTTCAACACCAAGCCAATGTTGGCAATGACACCGGCAATCCGGTAGTAGAACATCATGAATCCGCAGACGAGCACGAGACTGATAATCGAGGAGATAACGCCGCTTCGCACGGATTCGCGTCCCAGTGTGGGGCCGATGATGTTCGTGAATTCTTCGTGAATCGGGACGGCCATGGAGCCGGAATTCAGCGCGATGGCCAAGTCATTGGCTTCTTCCGCTTCGAAGGAGCCGCTGATCTGCCCGTTCGTGGTGATCCGGTCCTGAATGGTCGGCGCGGAAACCACGCGATCGTCAAGTACGATGGCCATGGCGCGTTTCAGGTTGGCCTCGGTGGCAACGCCGAACTGCTCACCAGCAGCATTGTTCAGGCGGAAGAGGATTTCCCAGTACGGCGGGTTAGCATCGTCCTGCTTGGCAAACGCGCTGGTGAGACCATCGCCCTTGGCAAGCGGTTCTTTGTTGATGACGTAAAGTTTGTAATAGGCTTCCTCGTAAGGCTTGGGCGGCTGACTGAAGGCCACAACCTTACCATCGGGAATAACGCCACTCTTTGCTGCCGCTTTGGTCAGCACCTCTTTGACACGCTCATAGTCTTCCACGCGAACACGCAGAGGGAAGAGTCCGCCTTCCTTGGCGGCGTGCACGAAAGGACGGAATTCGTCAGGAAACGCGTCCTCGATGGCCTTGAAGATTGGAGCACTTTCATCGGTACCGGCCACGATGTGAAAGTTCAACACGGCGGTCATGGTGATGAGGCGGCGGGCCCGGTCAATGTCTTTTTCACCAGGGAGCTGGATTTGAATGCGGTCGGTGCCCAAGCTCTGGATGACCGGTTCCTGCGCTTCGAAGTCGTTGACGCGCCGGGTAATCTGGTTGAGCACGGTTTCCTGAATCTTCTTTTGGATGGCCTCCGCGCTCCATCCACCGTCTTGGTATTCCTTCATTTTGTCCGGCGGCAACTCTTTGTAGTCGCAACGGAGCACCATGTGGATACCGCCCTGCAAGTCGAGACCGAGGGTGATGACCCGCTTGGGATCACATTGCGCCCAGCGCTTGGCGCTGTACAGCATCTCGGCCACGGCACCATGGCGTGTCTTCGCCCACTGGTCGTCCTCGGCCTTGAACTGATCGTACTTGGCCTGTCGGGTCTCGGGACTCAACAACATCCATCCGATGGTCGGATAGATGTAGATGATCCCCACCACGAGGGCAAACCAGATGAGTGCGGTACGGTATACATGGTTCTTCATGGGAAGCGCTCCAAAAATTACCCCGATGCGGGGTTTCGGTTTCGTTTGCGGGTGGCGATTTACTTCTTCTTCGCTTCGCCGCCGCGTGAGGTCACCTGCGTGATGGCACTGCGTACAAACTCAAGAGTCACGCCCTCGTCCACCCGGACAATGGCCGTGGTCTCCGATAAGTTTACTATCGTTCCACAGATCCCGCCCGAGGTCACCACGGCGTCGCCTTTCTCCAGCGAGGACAACAAGTCGCGCCGTTCACGGTCCCGCTTTTGCTGAGGCCGGATCATCATAAAGTACATGGCGATGAAGAACAACACAATCATCGGCAACAAGCCCAGCGGACTTTGCTGGCCCTGTGCCGCAGATTGCGCCGCCGTTCCTGCAGCTTGCGTTGCGGATCCCGACGCTTGCGCCGGTGCTGCAACTGCTTTTTCGCCCTGTGCCAACCATAACTGGCTCAATACGGATAGAGGTCCAAGGTTCATGCTTCTTCCACCAACATCTGTTTTTCGGAGTAAATCCCTAGAAAGGCCCTACGAAACGCCGGGAATTGTCCGTCCCTAATGGCGTCTCTAGCCGCGGCGGACAATTGTAGCATAAAGAAAAGGTTATGTAAAGTATTGAGACGCAGGGCCAGAATTTCTCCCGCGCGGTAGAGATGACTGAGATAGGCGCGGGTGTAGGTCTGGCACACGGGGCACCGGCATTCAGGGTCGAGCGGCGAAAAATCGCGGATGTATTTTGCGTTTTTAATGTTCACCCGTCCCTGCGAGGTGAACAGACTGCCATTGCGCGCGTTGCGCGTAGGCATGACGCAATCAAAGAGGTCAATACCGTTGGCGATCCCCATGAGCAGGTCTTCGGGCGCCCCCATGCCCATAAGATACCGGGGCTTGTTCTCGGGAAGCCAAGGCGCGGTAAACGCGGTGACTGCCTCCATGTCGGCCTTGGTTTCTCCGACACTGACACCACCAATGGCGTAGCCGGGAAAATCCATGTCGGCCAAGGCCTCGGCACATTCCCTCCGAAGATCCGGATACACGCCGCCCTGCACAATGCCGAAGAGGGCCTGCGTGGCCGTGGCCCCGCGTTCCACCCAACGGTCCTTGCAGCGCTGCGCCCAAGCCAAGGTGCCCCGCATGGAATCCGCGGCACGCTCTTTCGGGGCGGGCCACTCGGTGCATTCATCCAAGCACATCATGATGTCCGCCCCGATGCTAATTTGCACGTCCACCGCCTTTTCGGGGGTGAAAGTGTGCCGGGAACCATCGAGATGGCTCTGAAAGGTCACGCCATCGGGCGTGACCTTGTTGAGCGCGGAGAGGCTGAAGATCTGAAAACCGCCGGAATCGGTGAGGACGGGGTGCTTCCAGTTCATAAAACCGTGAATACCCCCGGCGGCTTCCATCACCTCGATGCCGGGACGCAGGTAGAGGTGGTAGGCGTTGCCGAGAATAATCTGGGCACCGATGGCCTCGAGATCATCCTGACTGAGTGCCTTTACCGAAGCCTGGGTGCCGACCGGCATGAACATGGGGGTTTCCACCACGCCATGTGGCAGACGCAGCCGCCCCGCACGCGCCCCGCTCTGGGGATCGCGCGCCTCCACTTCGAAATGCAGCGCACTATCCACGATGCCTCATCCCCGGCTTTCCGGAAGAAAGCACCTGGAAACTGCGTGCCGCAGGACACCGTCGCACCGTTCAGTATTTCGGAGCCAAACCTCGTTCATGCCGTCTCGGACGACAACACAAAGGCCCGCCGGATGTAATCCAGTTTCGGGAACTCCGCCTGCAGATAGGCGTTGCCACTGCTCTGGATGCGCATCTGGTTCGGCTGCTCACCATAATCACCGCAAATGGCATTAACGGTGTCCATACCCTCCACGACCCGGCCGATGGGCGGGAAGCCCTGCGTGTCCAGAAAGGCGTTATCCGCAAGATTAAGGAAAAGCTGCGAGGTGCGGGAATTAGGGCCGGAGGTTGCAAAGGTCAACGTGCCCTTCCGATTGCTTTCCTTGGCCGGATCGTCTTTGATGGTTTTGCTGCGCCACTCGTCGGCGACGCTGGGTGTACCGGATATACCAAATTGCGCGACAAACGGCCGAGGTTGCTTCACCACGCGGAAAAATCGGACTTCCGAGAAGAAATCCTGCTCGACGAGTTCCAGAAAACGCTGCACCCCGAGCGGTGCCCAATCCGGCATGACTTCAACATCGAAATCACCACAAGTGCATTCAAAACGAACAACTGGCATGACCAATTCCTTTCCGCATCCACGACGCGGGGTTATTCCACGATCGTGGCACTCTTAATGCTGTCCAAGCCCGGGAAGGCTTGGTCTAGAAACGCGTTGCCCTGCATCTGCATGTTTTCCTGCATTTTGGTGGGCTGTTCCGTGTATTTGCTGTTCCAGGATTCCACCGCCTGCATGCCCTGCGTGATTTTGGCAAAGGGCGCGAAACCCATGGAATCCAGCTTGCCATTGTCGGCGAGATTGATGAAAATCTGGGTGGTGCGGGTGTTGGGACCGCCCATGGCAAAGGTGATCGTGCCCTTGGAGTTGGTTTCCTTCACCGGGTCGTCCTGAATGTTGCGGTCGAGCCATACCCCGGCCACATTGGGATTGCCGGAGATGCCAAACTGGGCCACAAATCCCGGAACCATGCGGAAGATACGGATATCGGTGAAGAAACCACGCCGCACCAATTCGTAGAAGCGTTGGGCACCCAAGGGTGCCCAGTCTTTGTGTACTTCAACCAGCACTTCACCCTTCGTGGTGTCCATCTTCACCTTGAAGACCGCAGGAGCCTCCTCGGGCCGTCCATCACCCACGGGTTTGGCGGGATCTTGTATGCCAATGTCCTGCTTCGCGGCATTGGCGCTATGCACCGCGTCCAGCTTTTTCTCGGTTGCCACTTTTTCTTTTTTCTGCTCGGCTGCCGCACGGCTGGGGACGAAAGCCCAGTTCAGCCAAGCCAAACCAGCCACCATCCCCGTCACCAACAGCAAGGTCGCAACATTCGTCTTGATTCTGTTCATGAGTAAACCTCCGTTCTTTCGGGAAAATACCCGGCCCATAATTCCAGACGCCCGCCTGATTCCAACACTGATCTTATCCCTTTCCCCGGCATCAGGTCAAAGAGAATCATCCGCACCTTGTGATGTGTGGTCAACAGTCCATTTTTTATATTGACAATCCCCGGCCATAGTGACAATAATAACCCATACGGCATAAGTGCGTTACTGCGGACTTGAAGGAGGTTTTGTAGATGACCGATCCACTGAAGCATGAATCGTATCTGGCTTTTGAGAGCACGATTCAGGAAGTGCAGCAAAAGGCGCTTGTGTCCTGCGATACCCTGTCGAAGCAGCTTCAAAAAGTCCACGATACGGTTCGTGATCTTTCCCTCCTAGTGGACACAGAACAAACCAATCGCGAGGAACAGTGGCGGTTGAGCGGGGAACGTCTCGAGCAGTTTCGCAAGGCACTGGCCGGGGGACTGGGTATTGCAGACGAGGAAAAGGCTCGGGTGGCCTATTTGACTGCTGCGCTGGCCGAACGGGATGCGGCGCTCACGCAAGCTCAGGAACGCATGGCCGCCTTGGAGAAGGAGCACGGAGAGTTGGTGGCCTCCTCCGGCGCGGCACGCGAGCGGGTGGCTGCCCTCGAGAATCGGGAGCAGCAGGCTCAGGAACGTGTAGCCGCCCTTGAAGGCGAGATGGCCGAACTTAAGGAAACGCTTAGCGCCCGACAGGCGGATCTTGAGGCGGCTCGAGCGATCACTTTGGAAAGTCAGGAAGCCGCCGCAAAGTTCGGCGCATTGGAACAAGAGGCCTCCGCCCTTCGCGAAGAATTGTCCGCCACCCGCTCTACCGCTGATGACCGGGCCAAGAGCATAGAGGCCCTAAATGCTGAACTGGCCCAAGCGCGAACCACGAGTGAGGAGCGAGACAAGGCCATTGAAGCCCTGACCAATGTTCTCTCCCAAACGCGCAACAATGGCGATGAAAAAGACAAGACGCTTCAGACGCTGACCAATGATTTGAGTCAGGCGCGAGCAGCCCTCGAAGAACAGGAAAAGACCCTTACTGCCCTCCGCGAAGATCTCAACCGGGCTTGCGAGGAAAAAGAGGCCCATGCCAAGACGGCGCAGTCCCTCACCGATGAGCTTGCCGAGACGCGCGCGGCGGATCAGGAACAGAACCGGGCCATCCAAGCCCTGACCAACGACCTCGCGAAGGCGCATGCGGAAGCCGCCGAATGGCTGGCAAGCGCCCAGAGAGAACCAGCTCCCCCGGCCGAGCCCGTGAAAGAAACCGCACTGGAGATTCCACAGGACACGGTGGGCGAATCGGTGCTTGAGCTTGAGATCGATACCCCGGATGAGGTTGAAGTGCCAACAGAAGAGGCTCCAACCCCTGCTGAACCACAGCCTGAATCCGTGCCTGAAATCAAGGAGCCTGCAGTGCGGGTCGAAGCCGCCCCGGAGCGCACCCGACTCAGCCGTCGACCCATGATCGGTCAATTGTTGCTTGATGCGCAGGTTATCACGGAAAGTCAATTGGACGACGCCATGACCATGCAGGCCGACAACAGCAACCGACATCTTGGCGTCAATTGCCGAGCGCGCTACGAAAAACGATCGTCTCGGTTATCGGTTTCACGCTCATTGCATTTGGTGG
>CAIZGN010000092.1 GCA_903932505.1 Candidatus Hydrogenedentota bacterium | reverse complement strand
ATTCACCCACATCTTTCGCGATCGCTTCCCGCAAAGGGAGTTTTGCTCCGCGTTTTGACTTCTCGTTTTCCGGTCTGATTTTCACATAAGCAGGGGTACTCAGGTGCGCATTGCCCACGCTCAGAGTTCTGCATTCATCTGCCCGCAATCCGGTTTCAAGCATGAGGGCATACGCGACCCGCCGTTCCTGCCCTAATGTGTTCAGGGCTTCCACCGTTCCTTTGGAAAGGTTAGCAATTTTGTTTCCCCTGTTTCCGTACTGGCGGTCATGGAGGGGTCGCCGTTCTGTGGCATCCAAGAGCCGCACGATTTCATCATCACTTAACACCCGCCGGACGTGCCGCCGGTCGGTGCGGATGTTCAGCTTGGTGATCCCACTGAAGAGGTTTTCCGTTATCCGCCCACCCCGTTGCAGCCAATACCCAAACGACACCCAAGCCGTCAGTATCGCATTGCGGGTGCGCAAGCTTAGTCCGCCCTTCACGGTGTCCGCGAGGAAAGTCTCGAGCCTTTGCCGGTTCATATCCCGCAGGTTCTTCCAACCACAAGCGTGAATAACGCGCTCTATGTAGCAACGGCAATGACCGATATGCACATCGGAGCGTTCTAGCCCTTCCAGATGCGCCAAGAAATCATCCAAGTGCGTGCCGATGGGCACCCCTTGCCAGTCCAGCGCGGACACGTCCGCAGTCGATATCAGTCCGGCCTTGATCCGCTCTTCGCGTTCCATTGCCGCCGCCAGCACCTTGGCCGCCGAGTCCTTATGCCGACACCGCGTTGATTTCTCGACGGTTCGCCCGTCCGCTGCCGTATAGCGCATGACGAAAACGCCGGAGGGGTTGTTTCCGTTGCGTGCCTTCTTGAAAATGCGTCCCATGGTCGCTTCCCTTCGTGGTTTTTTCTCGTAATCATTATTTAGCCTCCGTCGAGGCCAATGTCAAGCGCCAATCCGTAGTCCCCGAAAATGCGACCCCCTAGGATGCCCTAGGAGGCACGCAAATTCGGAAGGCCATGTTCCGGTATAGCGAATCTCAGTCAACGTAAACCAATTCCCGGCGTTCCTGCTCCTCGATCTCGCACACCTCGTTGAATGTGGACACGTCCTTTTCAATTCAGCCATGGTGGCCGTGGGTTGTTAGTTGGTGAAACCGAGTGCCTTAGCGTGGTCACCCAAGAGGTCGTCGTCTTCCTCGCCGCCCCAAGGGTCGGTCGTGATGTACTCATCAAAGGGATCCTGCACAGCAACGGGCGGGGTGGGTTCCGGCTTTGGACTGGATGCAGGGGTGGCCTGTTTTTCGTTTTCAGAACCCCAGATATTGCCTACAGAACCTACAGAACCTATTTCTGAGGTCGCCTGAAGGGGTGCCGAAGGGGTTTTGTAGGTTGTGTAGGGGGTTTTGTAGGTTGTGTAGTCTGATTTCTGCACTTCGGGATTTACTTCGTACCTGATGGATATGCGCCCCCCTTTTTCCGATGGGGGAACCAACGGCAATCGGCGTATGAATCCGCGTGCCTCCAATAGCGCAAGGGGCGGATCCATTTCCTCGACCGTATCCACCAGATGGAGAACCTTATGGTGTGCGTCACGCCGGGAAAATTGGACAAGTCCATTCTCGGTCACCCACTCAAGAATCCGCTTGGCGATTACCGTCTTGGGGTCTGCCTGTGCCCTGTCGAACACCCATAGCGCATGATCCAAGAAACAGTCCGCAGCACGGACGGCAGACGCCATGGCCGCGCCGCTGATTGGCGGGATCTTCTCCAAATCCAATCGCCAGAAATGCTCCTCGAAATGCTTCTCGACCCACTGGGCCACATGAAGCAACGCAGCCACCCGCAGCATAGCGCCGGCAAACTTCGCTCCCCATTGCCCGAGGAGGTCATGGTGTAACGCGCCGTCCGGCTTCTGCATATCCTCGACCCGCTGCGCAAGCGCCGTCCATTGCCCTGCGGCATCGGCGCTCATACAGAGCCGCCACGGTTCGGCAAGTGGAGCCACGTCTAGCATGCGCTGCACCATCCAATGATACTTTGCGACCGTCTCCATGGGTGTATTCCGCTCCTCGATGGCGCGGGTGCCTGCCATGGTTTCCGGTGCGAGGTACAAAAATCTCGCCACCAATCCCAAGCCTCGGTACACTTGGTCACTAAGCGTCTCGACCAGTCGCAACGGTTGCACGGACAAGCTCAGGGTCAAGCACACCCACGGAAGGTGAATGCTCTCGCGGCCAAGACGGTCAACCCGGTAATGGTCACCACTGTAGCCACGCAGGAACAAATCCGGTTCCGGCCGCCCACCACGGTACCGGCCACTGATACTGTCAAAGGCGGTTCCCTCGCCGTCCAGGCACGCCATAACGCCACCATGAACACCCAGTAGTTGCCCCAATTTCTCAGTGGTGAAATCCGACACCGTCATCTGTGGCGCAACCATAACCGGCGGCATGGATTCCTCAAGCGCAGCGATACGCTTGGTGCAGTCGTCCACGTTCGCATCCTTCTTTGATATCCCCTTCTCAAGATCCGCGATCTGTTGTTTGATGAGTCGCCGCTTGATGGACGATTTAAGGATGTCCGGTGCCAGTTCCGCCGCCCTGCCTGCCTCCCAAGCATCGATGGGCGCTTTGAGTTCCCGCACCGCTGGGGATTTACGCTCGGACGGGTTAGCGACACTCAACACAAACAGACTAAGAGGTTCCGTGTGTCGCTTGCTCAAACCCTGTGCAACAAGTTTTCCCTGTAGACAGGTTGCAAGGACACCAAGCACCTGCGCCGCCACAATTTCCCGAGGGGACTGGATACTCCATGCCAATTCTTCCATGAAGCGGTTCAGCACGGGGGGAAAGACATCCACCGGCCACGGCATCGGCACATCACGAAACGCGCGAATCTCCGGCCATGGTTCGTCGGATACAATGGATAGGTTTGGTTCCCACCTACAGCCGTGGGCCGCTACCGCTTGCTGCAGTTCGTCACGCAAGCCGGAAAGTATATCAAGTTCGTCACCCTCAAAGGGTCGGAATCCGTCCCAATTCGGCATGCGCCTCCGGATCCAGTCCACGAGATCGCCCTTAGGCTTCAATCCCGGCAGACGCACTATGACGATCTCTTGATCTGTATTCTGCGCATGAAGTAGGGTTGCCAGTTCCTGTGCATACGATTCCCCGGGCTTATCGTTGTCCGGTAAAATCACAACCCGAGGAAACCCATACAAAACATACAGAACCGCATTGCCTGCCGATGTAGCGCCGCCGGATGTGGTGCTGACTAGTCCAAGGTTGGCCGCGCAGTCCGCCGCCTTCTCACCTTCGACTATATATACGGTCTCATTGCCGCTGTCGGTGGTCAATCCCGGCAGGTTGTAGAGCAGTTGCGGGCCGTCGGGTTCGCCGTCTATCCATGCGTTCGCATCAAACTTTTGCCATAGATACTTCTTCTTCCCCTCGGGCAGGTCAACGCGGATCTTTCTCTTTACCGGCAATCCGTCTGCGGTCTCATACGTCCAGACGTGTCTAGTCTCTGTCATCCCCAAGCCCTCCGTAGTTCGCGCAGCGCCTCGGCAAACCCGAGACCGTAGCGCTCCAT
>CAIZGN010000091.1 GCA_903932505.1 Candidatus Hydrogenedentota bacterium | reverse complement strand
TCTAGGATGTACACACGTCGGTTTGCCAAGGTCAGGATATTCTGTTCGCGAAATTCATGCAGTACCCCCGTACTGGTTTCCCGGGCCGCCCCGATCAGGTTTGACAGCTCCTGATGCGTAATCCGTATTCCACCCCGTTCGTCGTGCTGTTTGGCGTAGAGCTGCAAGAGCGTGGACGCCACTCGGCTACGCACGGGGAGAAAGACCAACTGAGCAAGGCTTTCTTCCAGCTCATTGACCCGACCGCTCAGATGGAAAGTCACGGCGGCCGCAAACTCCGCTTCTTCCTTGATTAACCGCGTATAGTCCGCCTTGCGCATGAGGCAGAGCAGGGATGGCTCCATCGCCTCCCCATAATCCAGCCAACGGGGACGTCCGGCAAGGCACGCCGCCCCGAGCATTCCACCGGCCACCTCGTGCCTGAAAGTCAACTCGTGACCGTCATTCGATACCCGCATGACCTTTACACGGCCGCTGCGAACCCAATAGACAAAATCACAGGCATCTTCTGGAAAAAAGACCACTTGACGGGCATCGTACTCCCGGTGGTACACCATGGATTGAATGCGCTCCACGAGTTCCTCTCTAAGCGGCTGAAAGAAAGGTTCATTCGCGATACTGTGCGCTATGCGGGGTGGTTTTCGAACAAGCATGGCTGAAATTAGCTGCAGTTTAAGACAAAGAGCGGCGCCGAACACCTTACTCAGGTTTGGAATCTACTCGGGCGAGGCGTTCATTAAGCAGGGCGACTTCCTGCGCTAGCTGTTTCGTGCGTTCAGATAACTTCGATATGCTAATCGAAAAAGCAAGCACAAGAACAAGCAAAAATAGGAATGAGACCACAAAGACCAAGGTGATATATTGAAAACTGAATATCGCAGAAAATCGAATGATAATCGACGGAAAAACACCACACATGAGAACGGAAAAAGACGCAAGCAGCCACAAGATGGCGTATTTTTCCTTTAGATACGAGCGACGAACCATCTCAAGGACTACCCCCATGAGAAGAAGACTCAGTATGAGCAGGGCCACTCGGTGGGAGGTATAAAAAACTGTGGGCAAGGGTGCTGCGCTCATTAAATACGCTCCATTATCTATTTATACCGACGAAAAACATCAATAAACACCGCCAGAAATACCTTTATCATGTAATAGGCCGCACGGTGCGGAAATATGGAGGTGGTGCCACCTTGGCGTGGCCGCATGGAGACCGGGATCTCAACGGCTTTGAGGCCATGCTTATGCAGAATGACGATCATCTCGGGCTCGGGATAATCCTCCGGGTAGTCTTGGGCCGCCAAGGCCATCGCTTTCCGGTTGAACGCACGAAAGCCGCTGGTGGTGTCCGTGATGCCGCCACCGACCCAATAATCAATCCAGCGCGAGAGGAGCGACTTTCCCAAACGGCGACCGAGCGAGGGGATATAATCAGAATTGGCCACGTAGCGCGAGCCGATCACGGCATCCGCGCTCCCATCGACCACGCGGGCCACCAAAGCCCCGAGGTGCTCGGCCGGATGTTGCCCGTCGGCATCGCATTGCACGGCAATATCATAATCGTGCCGAAGCGCGTACTTGTAGCCAGTCTGCATGCACCCGCCGATACCGAGATTGAAGGGGAGGCGAAGCAGGATTACACCGGCCACCGTTTCGACAACCTTGGCGGTATCGTCGGTGGAGCCATCGTCCACCACCAGAAGGTCATAACCCGGCGCGGCACGACGCACTTCCTCCAGCACGGGGCGTATCGTCTCCGATTCATTGTATGCGGGCACAATGACCAGAACGCGTGGTGTGGAGGACGCTATTTCTGAGGTTTTCTGCATCGACGAAAGGCCCAAATCCCATGCAAGAGTCCTGCCGCCCGCGCACCATCGCGCAGGATGCCCAGCGGCCAAAACCAGAGTACTTCAGCGTGCCGGGTATCGTGTAGCAGCTTCCAGACAAGGGTCGCACGCAAACCGGCATAGGCCATGGCACAAGCGACCATATACCAGCCCGGACACCACCCTAACAAGGTCAACGGCAACAGCGCAAGCAAAAGGATCAGCAGCGCCGGGGTCCATAAGTCTATTTTTCCGGCATAGCGGTCGCCCGTGGCGCGGTTGGGATGCAACCGGTAGAGTCTGACCCGCCAATAACCATGTTTTTTCTGTGCACGAAGATAAGAAAACAAACGGGACGGATGCACATGCCCCACAATGGCATCCGGCTGAAAATGGAGTTTCCAGCCTTGGTCATGCAATCGGTACGCCAGCTCGTTGTCTTCGCCAGACGCCTCCCGAAACTCCTCATTGAACCCTCCGACCACCTCAAAGGCACCGCGTGCATAAGCGACATTGAAGGAGCCGAGAAAATCCACCTCCCGTCCGAAAGCCGCATGGCGGGCTTGGATTTCATAATGAACCAGTCGGGCGAGTCGATACTCCGGGTTTTCGATGTCGTAGGTGCCGCCCACCCCGCCGACCCCTTCCTCAAAGCCGCACAGCAATCGCTCGACCCAATCTGACCGGGGCACGCAATCTGAATCGGTAAAGGCGAGGACATCGCCAATGGCAGCTTTTGCTCCGCAGTTTCGCGCGGCGGCGGGACCGGCATTTTCTTGGCGGATGTAGCGAACGCCGGGATAGCGTTGTGCTATCGCGGCGGTGCTATCGGTCGAACCGTCGTCCACCACCAGAATCTCGAGAGTGGCGTCCAACTGATCGGGTCGAGATTGTTTCAAGCACGCTTCGATGCACGCGCCCAGCGTAGATTCGGCGTTGTATGCGGGAATGATGATGGAGACCGTCGGCATCAGGGCTTCTCCATTGCCACGCGATCCACCAACCGCCGCACGGCTTGCACCAGGCCCTCCCTTGCCGGGGAGTAGTACTCGGGGAAGGGCAGGGGATGCGCGCAGGCCTCTTCCAGCGCCTCGATGTCCATCACCATGCGGCCCCAACCCCTGCGCGCCACGGCCTCGGCAATGTCAACCTGATGGTCGTTCAGGTGCTCATTGAATTTTTTCAGGCGCGGCACCAAGATGAAGGGACGCCGAACTCGCAGTGCATCCAGCGTAACGCCGATGCCCGCATGACCGACCAGCAATCTTGCCTCCTGTTGAATTTCCAATACTTCCTCGTGCGACTTGAAATCAAAATGCTCGCAATGCTGCGGGATGGTGGTCGACAGGCCAAGCTGGACGACAACACGCTCCCCGGTCTTTTCTGCGATTGCGTCCATTTTACGAACCAGTCGTTCAAAATCCAGAAACATCGTGCCGAGGGTGACGTAGATCATGAGCGGGGTGCCTCGTCGATGAGGCTGCCTTCGAACCGCGCACGCGGTCCGTACACGGCCAGCAATTCCGGCCACTGCACATAGAACTCAGTCGCCAGCCAATACATCAACCGGCCCGTGAACGAAGGGGTTTTCACCTGTGCGCCACACTCAATATAGAGTGATGGAATGCGAAATAGCTTACCGACCAGCACCGCCGGGATGGCGATTTCTGCGCCTGTGGAAACGATGAGGTCCGGTCGTTCCTTGCGGAAAATTCGGGCGACCCTGAAAAAGTTCTTGAACATTTCCACCGGGTTCTTCGCCATATTTGGCACGAGATAGGCGGTGGGCAGACGGCGTGTGGTATCGGCGTCATAGCAGAAATAGAAGACCCGATGACCCTCGAAAGCCGAAAGGATCTGCTCCATTTCGTTTAAATGCCCCCCATGCGAACACACGAGACAAATATTCAGTCGTTTGGAACCCACACACACACCTTTCGTTTCCATGCCACCAGCAAAGTCTATCACGAAGGGATTCATGGGTGCGAAGCCTTGGGGCCGTCCTGGGACCGCCGGCATCCATGTCGGCGCTTACTTCCAGTCCCGCCGAATTCCTACCATTTGGTTTCCCGCCCCGTGGACGTGCCATACTCTTGCCATCAGTCCCTGAAATACCATGCGGAGACCATACGAATGATTTCAATAGCTTCCTGTGTCAATAGCAAGAGATTCTGCCTCTCAATCGGTGTGGCTTGCTGTCTATTCGCGCTTTTCCCGTCGGCCCATGCGGAAAAATATGATGTGGGCGTATTCGCCGGAGACACTCCGCCTGCCAACGCCTTTTGGCTGGACAGTCTGGATCTTCACAAAGCCGTCATGAAATACGGGTCGCCTCGGGCTGGAAAGAGTATCATCGACAAACCTTTGACGCTCGGTGGCACGGTGTTCCGTCACGGTGTTGGGTCGCGACCGAGCTGCTTGCTCTACATTGAGCTGGGGGGGGCTGCGAAAGAGTTTGTTTCGATGGTGGGTATAGACGACGGACAGGAAGGGAACGGTTGCGCACGCTTTGTGGTGAAAACCGATGATCGGCAAGTGGCGGACTCTGGGCCCGTGAAAAAAGCAAAGCGTCCCAAACGCATTACCGTTGACCTTACCGGTGTGCAACGACTTACTCTCGAAATTTTGCAGGGTACCGAAGGAGTTCCCTTGGGTCATGCCGATTGGGCGGGAGCCATGATTGTGATGACGCCGGGTTCTACGGTCAAACCGCAGACATTCCGCATGCCGAATGAGCCTGCACCTCCGATCGCCTCCACCCAGCCTGCACCACAGCCTCAGATTCACGGGGCGCGCGTTGTGGGTGGCTTACCGGGACTTCCCTTTGATTTTGGCATTCCAGCCACCGGCGAGGCTCCGTTGACATTTTCGGCCGAAGGCCTTCCTGAAGGGCTGGTCTTATCCCCGAAAACCGGTTTGATCCGGGGCGTGGTTCAGAAAGAAGGTGACTATGATGTTCGCTTACGAGTCAGCGGGCCCAAGGGTGAAGCCTCTCGCGCACTTAAGATCGTGATCGGCAAAAACAAGCTCGCGCTAACCCCGCCTATGGGCTGGAACTCTTGGAACTGCTGGGCGAGCGCAGTGGATGAAGGCAAGGTCCGGGCGAGCGCTGATGCCATGGTCGCCAGCGGTTTGGCGGCTCACGGCTATCAGTACATTAATATCGACGACTGCTGGCAAGGTCAGCGCAATGCCAAGGGAGAACTCATTCCGAACGACAAGTTCCCGGACATGACGGCTCTCGGTGAATATGTGCATGGTCTGGGGTTGAAGTTCGGCATCTATTCCTCACCCGGCCCGAAGACGTGCGCGGGATTTGAGGGTTCCTGGCAGCATGAGGCACAAGATGCAAAATCCTGGGCTACTTGGGGCGTGGACTATGTGAAGTACGATTGGTGCTCTTACAACACCCTGTTTAAGGATGCTCCGGGCGAGTTGGAGAAGCCGTACCGCGTCATGCGCGAGGCGCTGGACAATTGCGGTCGCGCGATCGTGTACAGCCTTTGCCAATACGGGATGGGCGATGTGTGGAAATGGGGGGCGGAGGTCGGTGGCAATGTGTGGCGTACTACTGGCGATATTACGGACACATGGGAATCGCTGCATTCCATCGCATTCCGACAGGACGAATGCGCCCCCTATGCCGGGCCGGGCCATTGGAATGATCCCGACATGTTGATCGTCGGCGAGGTGGGGTGGGGTGATCCCCATCCGACAAACCTGATGAAGAATGAACAAATCCTGCATATGACCATGTGGAGTCTTCTGGCTGCGCCTTTGCTCATCGGTTGCGATATGACCAAGCTGGACACTTTTACCCTGGACCTGCTGCGCAATGATGAGGTCATTGATGTGAATCAGGATCCTTTGGGTACGGCTGCACGGCGGCGATCGGCGGATAATGGCTTGGAAGTTTGGAGCCGCCCCCTTGCAGATGGAACCATTGCCGTGGGCCTCTTCAACCGCGCGGAAAAAGGCACGGAAGTGACCGCGCGTTGGCAGGATCTCGGCCTCACCGGCGCGCAACCCGTTCGCGATCTCTGGCAGTGGAAGGACTTGGGCGAGTTTTCGGACAAGTTTGCCGCCCACGTACCCGCTCATGGCGCGCTCCTGCTGAAGGTCGGTCGCCCAACCAATCCCTGACCCTAGAACGCCCGGGATAGGAAAAGGACTAGAGTTCATGCACCGGTATATGCTCGTGAGCGCGTATCTGACTCGGCAGGAGGCCATGCTGGCCTACTTCGAGCGCTTGGATGCCCATCTCGCGCCATTGGGCTACCGTCTTTTTCTCGTCAACACAGGCAACGCGCCCATCACCTCGACGGTGGAAAACATCACCCTGCCCGCCTATGTCACGCTGGCCCAGATTCTGCCAGGGAAGCCGTTTATACAGGGTGAGACGCTAAGTCCGCAGCAACAGGAAGGGGCTGCCGCTGAGGCCTGTCGGCGCGGTTTATCCGAATCCACAGCAACCCTCAAAGTTCTGCTCTATACCGAAGCAATGCGTGAAATCATGCTACGCATCCGTCCCGCACTCGTGCTGCTTTGGCTCCAGTTCGACGGGCTGCATAGGGCACTTGACGGTCTTTGCGGGCAATGGGGTGTGCCACGCTTGTTCGCGGAATACGGCAGCCTACCGGGAACCGTGGTTTATGAAGCGGAAGGCCAGATGGCAGAAAGTCCCGTGGCGCGGGATTCACAGCGATTTGCCGCACTGCCAGTTAGTGACGAAGAACTCGAGCGGGCGAAAACCTTGCTCGAGCGGTTGCGCGTGGAACGCCATACCCGGCGTCCCGCCGGGGACGAGAACAAAGTGCAGGCACTGGCCTCCCGCGCGCGCGCTGAAGGCCGTCGGGTTCTATTCTATGCCGGGCAGAATGATCCCATGTCGGGCATGCTGCCCCGGTCGCTACCCAATGCGCGGCTGCATTCCCCGCATTTTGAATCGACCTTGGACGCGCTGGATGCGTTACTGCATCTCGCCGAGAAGCGGAACTGGCATGTGCTTTTCAAGCCGCATCCCATGATGGAAAAGGCGCACACGCGATTCATGAGACCGCTTCCGGAACGATGCACCCTTATTCCCGGGGCGAATATCTTCGACGCCATTGCCCACAGCGATGTCACCGTCACCATCTTGTCGCAGGTCAGCTATCTTGCTCTCATCCACAAAAAGCCGTGCGTCCTGCTCGGGCGAAACCAGTTGACCGGAAAGGCCTGCCTGTACGAACCCGAAGACCGCGATGACATGGGGGACTGCATCAACCGAGCGTGTGCGGAAGGCTTTAGCGCATCGCAGCAGTCGGCCTTTGTACGCCATGCCGCACAAATGTGCCGGTATAATCTCTTTTCGTTCACAGAGACGCTCCGGGAGCTTGTGGGGCGCGGCGAAAAAGAGACCGCCAATTTCCTCGCTTCTCAGGTGGACGGCCATTCATTTCCCGAAACCACCGGGGCGATAGCGTCGCATTCCACGGCCTTTCGAGGTCTGTATGCCATGCTGCGCGGCGTCGAGCCCCTGCTGACCCGGGGCATCACCCTTTTCGAGGGGCCGCTCAAGGCATGGTATCGTCGGTAGCATCGTGCGGTGGTGTATCGTCGTCAGGCAGATCATCAATCGTGATAGGCACGCCATGCACCCGTAAAGGCAGGGTAAGTGCCCAGTTTTGCGCCTTTGCCAAATCGAGCAGGCTGTCCATCCGATATACGGTGGCATGCAAAGCCGCAATACGATGATTAGCCAACCATGACCGTCGTGTTTGCAGATAGGCCAAGACCCAAGGACGCTCACCCGTATGTTGCGGGCTTCCGATTTTGGATTCCACCTGTTTTCGGACGATACTCCAAGAACCATGGATATGACTGTCGAAAACCGCGCAAACGCTCAGCGCTTCCTGCAATCCCAAACGGATAACCTGTTCGACGGCGGGATTCCAATAATTTTGCTGGAAGAAGGAATCCTGTACGCGCCGCATGGTCGGATCCATACCCGCTTCGACGAGGTGCCGACGAAACAGTGAGTCGGTGTTCAGCGAAGAGTCCTGAATCCGCAAGCGGTCGAGGTAGTCGCGCAAAACTCCCCCGCACATGGTTCCCGGCGTTTCGCAATAGTCCCGAATCAGCCGGAAAAGTCCGCCACTTCCCATCGTGGTTTGAAATCGCCCGTAACTGAGTCCGCCTGTATCCCCCTTGGCACACGTCACCGTACCGCATCCCAAACGGGCCGTCCCGTTCTCGAAAACGCTCACAATGGCCTGCGCGGTTCGTTTTTGTCGTGAAGTTATCATCTGATTGGTTCCTTTTTGTGTTCGATACCATCCTCCACCCTCTAGGCACCATGAATTGCACTCTGCGTTGTGCCCCAGCCCCCAGATTCCTTCGAGCACAGCGAGCAATCTTGTATTGCCACTCCCGCGAAGCTCTTTACGACCTTCTGGAAACTAAGGGGAGGCTTTTAATTCTTGCATTTACGTCTTCCCTCATCGGACAATGACCGGTGAGTAAGGTATTGGAAATAATCTGTTTTCAGAAGGAGCGCTTCACCATGAACAAGTCGTCCGGTTCCTCCGGGTCAGGAATGCCTCGCCGTCGTTTTCTGCAAAGCGTGGGGGGGGGCGTGTTCGTGGCCGCCTTTTCGGCGATTATCCCGTCCAGCGTGTTTGGTGCCACTTCTCCTGGCAAGCGCATCAATATTGGCTGTATCGGGGTTGGGCGCAAGGGATTGGGGGACATGGATCATGCACTCAAACCGAAGGACAAGACCCGCGTGGTGGCTGTTTGTGATTTGGACTCGAACCGTGCCGCCGCTGCGCGCGACCGGGTCAACAAATTCTACGGGGATCAGGGTTGCACCGCCATTGAGGATTTTCGCGAACTTATCGCCCGAAAAGACATTGATGCGGTGGTCGTTTCGACACCCGACCACTGGCACGCGATTCCGGCCATCGAAGCCGCGAAGGCGGGTAAGGCGGTGTTTATTCAGAAACCCCTCGCCTTGACCATTGCCGAGGGGCGTGCCATCTCTGATGCGGCCTCGAAGAATAAAACGGTGTTCCAGGTCGGTAGCCAGCAGCGCAGCAACAAGCACTTTGAAGTGGCGTGCCGCCTGGTGCGCGAAGGAAAAATTGGACAAGTTACGGAGATTGAAGTCGGTCTTGGCACAGACCCTGGTTGTGGTGTTGAACCCGCCATGCCCGTGCCGAAGAACCTCAACTATGACTTCTGGCTGGGGCAGGCCCCCCTCGCCGAATACACCGAAAAGCGGGTGCATCCGCAGGTCGGCTACGATCGCCCCGGCTGGTTGCGCATTCGCGATTATGGGGCGGGCATGATTACCGGGTGGGGTGCGCACCACATCGATATCGCACATTGGGGAATGGGCCTTGAGCGCAGTGGGCCAATTTCAGTGGAGGGCTGGGGGAAGTTTCCTGAGTCGGGCCTGTGGAATGTGCACGGTGATTTTGACCTCACCTATCGCTATGCCAACGGCGTCTCCATGCGCGTGGCCGACATGTCAAAACTGAAAAATGGTGTCCGATTCAAGGGCACCGAAGGCACCATCTACGTCGATCGTGCCACACTGGAGGCCACACCGGCCAAGATTCTGGAGAACGAAGACTTGGTCGGGAAAAAAGGTTTGAGTGATGACGATGATCAGGCGCACATGGACAACTTCGTGGATGCCATCCGCGATGGCGTGCCGACGCGCACCGATGCGGAGATTGCACACCGCTCTTGCACCGCCTGTCTCATCGGCGCGATCGTGATGGAGCTGGGCCGCAAGGTGCAGTGGGATTCGGAAAAAGAACAGTTCGTAAATGACCCCGAAGCAGATGCCAAACGCGCCCGAGTCTTGCGCGCGCCATGGAGTCTATAAAATGCGGACCTCATACAATCACGGGAGGGCGAGCGTCCTCGAGAGTCCGGACCCGCTGCGCGGGGGATTGGAACAAGGAAGCAGGATTGCGATCCCCCGGGAGCTTGCGCCCCTCCAAAAAAGAGAGCATGTTCGTAGTACAGGCTTTAGTCTGAGGTTCGGATTGCGAGCTCACAGCCTGAAGGCTGTACTACAACCAGGAGGGTGGCGCAAAGCGCCGGGGAATTTCAAAGGCGTATGTGGCCTTAAGCCCATTCACGGCCTGTTCGTGGCCGTGTTCCTCGTGGCTATGCTTGGCGGGATACTCTGGGCCGAACCCATTCTTCCTCCCACCCCGGCGGAACTACAAAAAATAGCGAAGGCGACGGAAAACGTGACCGCTGCCCCCGCGCAAGCGCCCCGGAGGGTGCTGGTCTGTTCGCTGGTGCCCACAGGCTACGTGCATAGTGCGATTCCCTTCGGTAAAGCGGCACTGGACGCGCTTGCCAAGAAGACCGGCGCGTTTACTCCTTCCTTCACGGACGACATCGCGGCCTTCGAATGGGACTCGTTGTCCAGTTTTGATGCTGTATTCTTCAATAACGCCAACAATGAACTGTTCATGCCGCCCAATTTCAAGGATCTGTCGCCGGAAGAACAGACGAAGGCCCGGGAACACGACCAGCGGCTGAAAGAGAACTTGGTGCGGTTCGTGCAATCCGGGAAAGGCCTTGCCGTGCTGCACGCGTCGCTGGCCATCTTCCGCGAATGGGATGAATATGGCAATATCATCGGCGGGCGCTTTGACAATCATCCCTGGCACCAGGAAGTGACGATCCGTGTCGAAGAACCGGGGCATCCGTTGCTCAAGGCGTTCAAAGACCCGGAGTTCAGACTGACGGACGAAATTTATCAGGTCAAGGGTCCGTATTCCCGCGCCACGCACCGGGTGCTGCTCAGTCTCGACCTCGAGAAATCAGGCGCACCCAATCTCGACAAACTCCATCGCGAGGACAAGGACTACGCCCTGGCGTGGATCAAGCCCTACGGACATGGCCGGGTCTTCTACTGCGGACTCGGGCACGACCATGACCTCTTCTGGAATCCAGCCATACTGCAATTCCTGATGGATGGCACGCAGTATGCCATTGGCGATTTGGCGGCGGATGCCACGCCCAGCGCAACCCGAAAGTGATCCGGGAGGCCCCCATGATTGAAAAAGTCGTGAAGAAATATACGCTCGGCGTGGACGATCATCAGCAAGAATTGGATGATTTGGAGTACTGGTTGAGCCGTCCACCCGAGGAACGGGTTGATGAAGTGGAACGCTTAAGGAAGATCTATTGTGGAACTATCCCAAGACTCGAAAGAGTGGCTGTTGTTGTTAAACCAACATCGGGTTGAATACGTCATCGTGGGCGCGCACGCGCTGGCTCTTCATGGCGCACCTCGCTTTACGAACGATTTGGATGTTCTGGTACGGTGCTCGCCCGAAAACGCAAAACGTCTTATGGATGCCTTGGATGATTTTGGCTTTGGGCAGATGTCGGGGCTTTCGCGTTCCGATTTTGAAGCGGAGGGCACGGTAGTCCAATTGGGCCGCGCACCCAACCGGATCGATATTACTACCAAGTTGACCGGGGTAGAAAGCGCAGATGTTTTTGAGAAAAGCGAAAACGGAAAAATGGGGGGGATTCCGGTGCGTTTCATTTCCAGGGAACATTTTGTTCAGAACAAACTGGCCACGGGACGGACAAAAGACCTTGCGGATGCGGAACGAATTCAAAGAAAAGTATAGAATGGCAATAACAAAACCATTCTTGAGATCTTGTGGGAGTCGGTAATCTTGACCAAGAAAACCCTTCGAGTCGGTATTGTGGGCGCGGGCTTTTCCGCGCGGTTTCATTGGCACGCCATCCAAAAGGTGCATGGCACAAATCCCGAGGTGATTGGCGTGTACGCGCTCGACGCTGCCCAGGCCGCAGCGTATGCCTCCGAACGCGGCGTTCGTGCCTATGACTCGCTGCACGGGTTGATCGACGACGTAGATGTGGTCCACGCCTGCGTGCTGGTGGCGGGGCACGAGGAGGTGGCGGTGGCCGCGCTCGAACGCGGCAAATGTGTCATTCTGGAAAAACCCATGACCGGTTATTGCGGCGATGGATCGGAGGCGTTCCATGGCGACACCTTTCCAAAGGTGGACGCCCTGCGCTTTGGTCTCGCCAGCGTCGAGCGTATCCTCGAGGCAGAGCGCAAGAGCGCAGGGCGTCTGTGCTATGCCGAAAACTGAGTCTACGCGCCTGCCATCCAGCGCGAACGCGAGGTTATTGAAAAAACGGGTGCGCAGATTCTGTGGATTCACGGCGAAGAAGCGCATTCCGGTTCCCACAACCCCACTTACGCCTACTGGAAATATTCCGGCGGTGGCGTACTCATCGGAAAGGGTTGCCACCCGCTGACCGCCGCGCTTTATCTCAAGCGCGTTGAGGGTCGCGCGCGCAACGGACAGCCCATACGCCCGAAAACGGTATCCGCACGCACC
>CAIZGN010000090.1 GCA_903932505.1 Candidatus Hydrogenedentota bacterium | reverse complement strand
GACGCCGTTATAGGTCTTCTGCCCCGAGAATGCGGCAAAATAACCTGCCGCCTGGACTTCGGCCAGCGGAAATTTCGCATCCTCTAGCTTCAGTTCCTGCAGGCATAGCGCGTCCGGGCTATGCTTTCCCAACCAGTCCAGAACCTGCGGCAACCGCACCTTCAGCGAGTTGACGTTCCACGTGGCGATGCGCATGTTCGCTTTATCTCTTTTCGGTAGCAATATCGGACAATGCCTTGGGGGCTCATTGCAAACGAGGCGATATTCCCCACGGGAGCTTCCTTCGGGGCGCATCCCCTCGTGCTCCCCTGAATCAGGGGCCATTTCGGTAGTTCTGAAATCGCCCTTAGTCTAACCCACGCCATTGCGCCACGCACGGCAGGCGGGCGCTCCAAGCGCAATATCTGTGCGCTTTCGATCGGCTGCTCCAGGATTCTTGAGCCGGGGGAGTGTCCCCCCCCCTCGAGTACCCTGTGTCAACCACTAGAAGATGGCGTTCTTGCAGGCCTAAGTTTTTGATGCCGGTCAAACCGGCGCCGATTTGGAACTGCTACTCTGTACCCTTCCCGAAGTATTGGGATAAATATTTGAGTATCTGAATGATTTTGCTTGTGACCACACTGCGAATCAAACGCGAATTCCGGTCCCTTTCGAATCTCCGGAAAGGGTAGGGAAGGCATGCGCTCGAAAACCCTCAAGTTCAAGATCGTCCTGTATCTGGCCACCGCCCTGACTCTGGCGATGCTCGTGTTTACCCTGCTTGTCGTCCGATATCAGCGCGACGGACTTCTGGCTGAAGCCGAGAATCATGTCGCGCAGATTTCAGAGGTGATCAAGCGCAGCACGCGCTTTGCCATGCTGGCAAACCGCCCCGCTTACGTCGACAGCATCATCCAGGACGTCGGCAGTCAGGGGAACATCGCGAAAGTCCGGGTGTTGAGCAAGGACGGGACCATCATTCACTCGACCTACTTTCCGGAAATCGGGCAGAAGGTGGACCGCAAGGCCGAGGCCTGCGTGATCTGCCACCGCACCGAATCGACTCCGGAACAGATTCCTCAGAGCCAGCGCTCGCGGATTTTTTCGACCCCCGAAGGGCGCCGCATGCTCGGAAGCATGGACGTGATTCGCAACGAGCCTTCATGCTATACCGCAAACTGCCATGTGCACAGCAAGAGCCAGCCGGTCCTCGGCGTCCTGGACATCGTCTATTCGCTCGACAACATAGACCGCGCAATGCAGACGGGCGCCGTCACCATGGCTGCCTATTCCATTGGATTTATCATCATCGCATCGCTGTTCGTCGGTTTTTTCGTGCACCGCTTGGTCTACGTGCCCCTGATAGACCTCGAAGCCGGCGCCAAGCGAATATCCTCGGGGAATCTGGACCAGATGATCCCCGTGCGCAGCGACGACGAGTTCGGTCGTCTGGCAACCTCGTTCAACGCCATGACCTCGGCATTGCGAAATTCCCAGGAGGAGTTGCGGGACTGGGGCCACACGCTGGAGCAGAAGGTTGAAAAGCGGACCCAGGAACTGCGCATCGCGGAGACCGAGACGGCGCGCTCGGAAAAGCTGGCATCAGTCGGCCTGCTCGCCGCCGGGATTGCGCACGAACTGAACAATCCCCTCACCGGTGTGCTCACCTTCACCACCCTGCTGCGGAAGAAGATGCCGGAAGGGAGCCTAGACGCTGAGGATCTGGACCTGGTGATCAGGGAGACCAAGCGCTGCGCCGCCATCATCCGGAGGCTTCTCGATTTCGCGCGGGAAAAGACCCCGGAAAAGAAATTTACCGACCTGAACCAGGTCATCGAGGATACGGTGCGCATCATCGAGCGGCCCGCGTCGTTTCGCGATGTCGAGATCGCCATGGCGCTGGACCGGGATCTGCCGCAAGTCTGGGTCGACGCGGACTTGATCAAGCAGGTCATCATGAATATGCTCGTCAACGCACAGCACGCGATCGAAAACGAAGGCACCATCACCATACACAGCCGCCGTTGCCCTGAGGCAAGAAGCCCGGAGCCGGGGAAAGATCCGGTGGCCATGGCGGAAATCTCCGTCGTCGATACCGGTTGCGGCATCCCGGATAAGAATCTGAAGCGGATTTTCGATCCGTTTTTTACCTCGAAAGAAGTGGGGAAAGGTACCGGGCTCGGACTGTCGGTCAGCCACGGCATCGTCAGGGCGCACGGCGGCCTGATCGAAGTGGAGAGCACCGTCGGCAAGGGGTCCACATTCCGGATTTATCTGCCTTTGAATCCTCCCTCGGGAGACGCGGAAAGCAGCAGGAGCGGTCAATGAAAGCCAGGATACTGGTCGTCGACGATGAAGAGATCGTCATCAGAAGTTGCGTGCGCATTCTGGGGGACGACGGGGACAAGGAAGTCGAGACGGCCCAGGACGGAGTCGAAGCGCTGAGAAAGCTCGATGAACGGCATTTCGATGTGCTCATTCTGGACATCATGATGCCGAAGATGGACGGTCTGGAAGTGCTGCGGCGCGTCAAGGAAATGCATCCTGATATCGATGTGATCATGGTCACCGGCCTGTCCCAAATCGATACCGCGGTTAAATCGATGAAGCTCGGGGCCTTCGATTATCTGCCCAAGCCGTTTGATCCGGACGAGTTGAAACTGGTGGTCACGCGCGCACTGGAAAGGCGCCAGCTACTGCAGGAAAACGTCGATCTTCGAAGCGAGGTCAGCTCCAAGTACCGCTTCGAAAACATTATCGGCGCAAGTCCGCAGATGCAGAGCGTATATCGCCTGATCGCCAAGTGTGCGCCTACCAACAGCACGGTGATGCTGACCGGTGAAAGCGGAACCGGAAAGGAGTTGATCGCGCGCGCAATCCACTACAACAGTCTGCGAAAGGACAAACCCTTCGTCGCCGTCGACTGCAACTCCCTGAGCGAGAATCTGCTGGAAAGCGAGATGTTCGGGCACGTCAAGGGCGCGTTCACCGGTGCCGTGGTCAACAAGAAAGGAATGTTCGAAGTCGCAGGCAGCGGCACCTTGTT
>CAIZGN010000089.1 GCA_903932505.1 Candidatus Hydrogenedentota bacterium | reverse complement strand
GCTGGAATGGTGGTTTCGGGGCAACGCTCAAGGTGTAGGGGTTGAACAAAACCTCTACCCACAGCCAAAGCGGTGATTTCATCCCCGCACTCCAAATAGCTGGTACCCGCCATATGGACTGCGCCGACCCTAGTCTGCGCTTTGGCTGTGAAGCATGCAGGCAAGATGCCTGCGTTACGAAAACCGGGCTATCTGGAGAAAAGCCCACCACCTTGGCTTGGAAAAACGGCGTGTGGTACTCTGTAGGGGTTGGTTCGCGCTTAGCGAACCCGAAGAATTCCAAACTATGCAATAAAACGCGCACTTCAAGCGCGAGGAGGATGTATGAAACGGGTTCTGATGACATGGGGTATGGTGATTATTGCGGGGATGACCTGGTCGGGCTGCGTGACGCAGGGCGCGAACCTTGAGACGACCTTTCAAGACATCCACCGTCGCGTGGCAAAGCTGGAGAAAAGTGCGGACGCGTCGATAGCCAAGCTCGACGAGACGGCCACCGCCTTGTCGACCAAGGTTTCGGACAATACCGAACAGGCCAATCAACTGCGCGCGGCCATGGAAACGAACAAGGCCAAGATGACAGCCTTGATCAAGGAAGCGAAGGCCATTAAGGAAGCGATTTACCGCGCGCAGGGCATCACCGTGGTGCCTCGTGCAGGGACAGTGGTCACCCCGGGGGCAGCGGCCCCGGGTACCAGCGTTACCCCTCCGGAAACCCCTGAAAAACCTGCTCGATAGGCCATTTGGCGTTTTTTTTGGAATACCATGAAACCTTTTCTGCGTTTAGGGGATAATAGGCGTCATAGGGAATGGGTCGGAACACCATGTTAGGGTGCCCGATCGGCGGCGCGGTTGAAGCCCGCGCGGTTTTTTGATACTATTACGCTAATCCTGCGGAAATGGTCTCGAGCGAGCCGCATCCCTGCACCTGAGGGCCTGTCGCCCTTCAGGATATCCGTATGGGCATGATGCCCGCGGGAAGATGGTTGCGGCTTTGCCGCGTAAGGAACTGTGTAGCCGCCCAGAATGCGGCGGGAGGGAAGAATGAACGTGAAGAAAATGCTTTCGTATGCGCTGTGTGTGGCGGTGCTTGCCGCGATGAGTACGGGTTGCCACAAGAAGAAGCCGCCACTGTCTACCGACACCGGCAGCACCACCAAAGGCCCGGAACGCACCTCTGGCGACGGCCAGCCGAATGTCGACTTGGAAAAGTTGTTATTTGGGGACAGTGGTCTGCAAAAGGTGTATTTCGATTTCGATAGTTCCTCGCTGCGCCCCGATGCGCTGGCGACGCTTGCGAAGAATGCCGACCTCATCAAGCAGGCCCCTGGCATCATCATCCAAGTCGCGGGTAATTGCGACGAACGCGGCACGCAGGAATACAATCTTGCACTTGGCGAACGCCGTGCGGATGCCGTCCGTAACCACCTTGCTCAACTGGGTGTCTCCGGCGACCGTCTCGTGACCATCAGTTTTGGCGAAGAAATGCCGGCCGTCCAAGGCCATGACGAAGCGGCTTGGGGCAAGAACCGCCGTTGCGAGTTCAACAAAGCCAAAGCCCAATAAGGGAACACCATGAAACGCACGTTTCTGTTGCTTTGTCTGGCGCTGCTGAGCTTGGGTGTGTTGTCGGGGTGTGAAACCTCCGGTGGCAAGCTTGAGCCGACGGTGGCAGCCATCCAGCGCCGTGTGGTCAAGATTGACGAGTCGGTCGGCGGTTCGCTGACCAAGTTGAACGAGACCACGGCCGCCCTTTCGGCGCGCGTTGAGGAAAGCGATACGCAGACCCGTCAGCTTCGCACCATGGCTGAAGAAAACCAGGTTAAACTGGATGAGCTTCAGCGCGAGATGAAGTCGATCAAGACGGCCCTGTACAAGTCGATTGGAGCGACGGCTTCAGGTGGAGTGCTGCCTGTAACGCCTCCCACGGCGACCGTAGACACGGTCACGGTGGACACGCCCAACGGTACAGCGCCGGTGACGCCTTTGCCGCCGGTTACCCCGGTGGCCACGCCGTCACCAGCCGAAGGTGCCAACTTGGCCCCCCCGGCGAGTATCCCGGCGGCCACGCCGACAGCACCGGCAGAACCCGCGAAAGCGGCCATGTCGAGTTCGGATGCGGCGGAAGCCAAACGGCTGTATCAGCAAGCGCAGAAGACCTTTGCCAACGGCGACTATGCGGGCGCTCAGCAGCAGTTCACGGATTTCCTGCAGCGGTACACGAGTGCGGATGACGCAAGCAACGCCCAGTTCTGGGTGGGCAAGTGCCATCTGAACCAAGATCGCTATCAGGAGGCCATCCAAGCCTTCCAAGCCGTGCGGGCCAATTACCCGGACAGCAACAAAGTGCCTTGGGCGCTGCAAAACGCCGCAGTGGCTCACGCTCGTCTGGGACAGAAGGACGAGGCTATTGCCCTCTTTGACGAGGTTATCAAGAACTACCCGATGTCGCCTGCGGCGGACGGGGCGCGTTCGGACTTGTCAAAGTTGCGCGGACAGTAGTTGTGCGTTTCCGTTGGGAAACATCGTAATATTGCACGGCGCGGGAAAAAAGTTTCCCGCGCCGTGTTGTTTATGGTAGGTTGACGCCCGGTGGGGCGGCACAAACACTGACTATCACGGGAAACAGGAACCAATGCGCTATTATCTGGGTTTGGACGCGGGCGGGACGAAGACCTTTTGTCTGGTGGGCAGTGAGGAAGGACGCATATTGGGGTTCGGCCGAGGAGCCACCGGCAATTATGAATCCTACGGCATTGACGCCGCGACCGATGAGATTCGCAAGGCGGTCAATGGCGCGCTCGGCGAAGCCGGTCTCACCATGGACCAGATTTCGGGCATCGGCATGGGAATCGCTGGGGCGGACGTTCCCGACGATTATGTCATGCTCGAACGCGAGATTTTTACCCCGCTCATGGGCTCGGTTCCGCGTTGCTTTCGGAATGACTCCATGGCGGGCTTACGCGGCGGCACCCGCGAGCCCAAGGGCATCGTGATCGCCTGCGGAACCGGTTGTGTGAGCGCGGGGGTGAACGCGCAGGGACGCGAGTGCAGGGCAGGCGGTATCAACGAGGAATATGGCGACAAGGTGAGCGGTACCTCCATCGGTCTTGAGGGCCTGCGCTCCGTGTTTCGCGCCCGGGAAAACATCTGCGAGCCCACCGCCTTGACCCCCCTGTTTCTTGAGCGTTCCGGTTGCGCGAATCCCGACGAACTTTTCCACCGCATGTATCGTGGCGAAGTGCATCCCCGCCAGTTTGAGCCCATGGCGAAGCTGGTGTTTCAAGCCGCCTTTGAGGGGGACCGCGTGGCGTGCGACATTTTGGAGGAAAGCGGTCGTTATCTCGGGCAGATGGTGAACGGTGTGGCACGCACACTGGACATGTGTCAAGATGAATTTGAGGTGGTGATGGCGGGTGGCGTCTTCAAGGGCAAGAGTCCTGTGCTCAAGGATTCCATGGCCACCGTGATCCACCGGGTGTGTCCGCTGGCGCGGCTGACCATGCCGGTTTTCGAACCGGTGGTGGGCGCGCTCCTGTTGGGCATGGAGTTGGAGCTGAAGGTCACGGATACCATTTATACGGCGATGTCAGGGGAATTATCCAACGCGGAAGACCGCTATCAAGTGCGGTTTAAGACGGAGTAATCCACATGAAGATGTTTCGCAGTGGCCCGATGGCGGTGGGGGCGTTTATCCTCGTGATTGGTTTTGTGTTTTTCGCGGCGTGGTGGCGGGATCCCGGCCACGTTTCGGAAGAGGGCGATGCCACAGCAGCCTTGCCGCCGATTTCGTCCGATCCCTCCGAGACCCCCGTCATCGATATAACGAATCATCTCAACCTCGGGCAAGTCCCCAACGACAAGCCGTCGGTACACCCTCTGCGTGTGGCGAACAAGGGCAAGGCTCCCTTGGTCATCAACGATATCTCCACCTCCTGCGCGTGTACGACCGGAAAGATTGACCCGGTAAAACGCACGATTCCCCCGGGCGGGGAGGCCACCATCGAAGTCACGCTGGATCCTTTCCGGGTACCCGGTTTTCACTCCAAGAAAATGCTTACCGTCTTCTCCAACGATCTCAAGCACAGCTCGTTTGAGGTGATCGTGGAGTCGGACATTCAGCCCGAATTTGAGGTCGTGCCGCCCGAGGTGGACTTCGGTGTCGTGGCAAAAGGCGAGACCCCGGAAAAGACCCTGCGGGTTCGCCAGCTTCAGGACGCGCCCGTGGAAATACAAGACATCGCGCTGAATGTGCATGCCACCCCCCGCTCCAAGGAGCACAACGACTTGACCGCGACCGTTGCCAAGTGCCCGGAGGATCAGTGGAAGACGCCGGGCAAGGTGGAATACGAAGTAAAGATTCAAATCCGCCCCGAGGCCCATCCCGGCACACAGGAACGCGCGATTTATCTGCAGTCGAACTTGAGTCGCCTTCCCATGTTTCATGTTCCGGTCAAAGCTCAGGTCACGGCCCCGTACACTGTGTCGACGGCCGAAGTTCCCCTCCGCCCCAGCCCTGCGGGTCTGTACGAGGGCAAAGTCTCGGTGAAATCCACCGAACCCTTCACCGTGGAAGGGGTGACCACTGATCCCGGGTTGACGACCAAACTGATCGGCCCGCAAGATGGAACCATCTTAATCGACGTCTCGGCTCCAATGGCCCAGGTGCAGGATGAAATGGAGGGCTACGTGCTGTACTCCGTCAAGATCGCGGGTGGCACCTATACCGACTATGCCCGCTTGACCGCGAAAGAACTCAAAGCGCTGCCGCCCAAGGCGCAGTAACTCCGCCCGTGTCGACGAACTGATTATCGCAGACCAGAAAGGCCGTACCATGACGAACCGTTTCGAACGCCTGAGCGCGCTAGCGCGTGAATTTGGTCAGGAACATGTATTCCGCTTCTGGGACACCCTTTCCGGAACCGCGCAGGAACAACTGCTCGATCAGGTCGAATCCATTGACTTTCCGCTGATGCAGCGCCTCATCCGGGATTGGGTAATGTCCGAGCCCGCCGAGGAACATTTCAAGGTGATCGAGCCGGTGGACATGATTCCCCGTGGCGGTGTGCCGCATCCAGAGCACGCGCAAGCGCTCGCGGCGGGTGAAGCGGCCTTGCGCGACGGGCAGGTCGGCCTTTTTCTCGTGGCGGGCGGACAAGGCACTCGCCTCGGCTTTGATGGCCCCAAGGGCGCGTACCCCATCGGCCCGCTGACGGGCAAGTCCATTTTTGAATATCACGCGGAGAAGATTCTCGACGTGTATCGTCGCTATGGCAAGGTTCCGCCGTGGTATATCATGGTGAGCGATGCGAACGCGGAGGCCACGCAAGACTTTTTTAGTACCCGTGATTATTTCGGACTGGGCGAGGAAAACGTACGCTTCCTTCAGCAGCGCATGGTGCCCTGTGTGGACGAGCAGGGGCACTTCATTCTGGAAGGCCCGTCCTGTCTTGCAATGAATCCCAACGGTCACGGCGGATGTTTGCCTGCGATGGTGGAAAACGGCATCTTGGACGACGCCCGGCTTCGGGGTGTCCAATGGCTGAGTTTTTTTCAGGTCGACAACTGGGCCGTGCGGGTTGCGGATCCCCTACGGTGGGCGGTGGTTGCTCAGTGTGC
>CAIZGN010000088.1 GCA_903932505.1 Candidatus Hydrogenedentota bacterium | reverse complement strand
TGAGCAACAAGCCGATTCGGCCGTAGTCTTCACCTCCCATTGCGATCAACTGCGGCGAGGCTTTGATTCTGCCGGGTAGGGCGGCCTGATTCTGCCGGGTAGGGCGGCCTGATTCTGCCGGGTAGGGCGGCCACAAGGGCCGCCCGTACGATCCGGCAGCCGCGTACCGCCGCGTACCGCGTGGTACGTGGTACGGGCGGCCCTTGTGGCCGCCCTTGTGGCCGCCCTTGTTCGCCCTCGCCCCCAGGCTACGTATTTTCGGAGAGCTGTACTAGCCTGTAGCCGAGTTGTGCATTCTGCGGTATCATTCCGCAGCATGTATACATCATCAGACTATCCCTACGGCGTTCTGACCTTGGACACCCACCATATGGGCCGCACCCATGTCGTGGCGAGTTACGTACTGCTCGGTGACGAGCCAGCCATTGTGGATCCCGGCCCCGCCAGTACGTTGCCGCGCATCGAGGCTGCCTTGGCGCAACATGACATGCGCCTAACGGATCTCAAGCACGTCATTCTGACCCACATCCACCTCGACCATGCCGGAGCTACGGGCCTCATTCTTGAACAGAACCCGACGGTTCAGGTGCATGTTCACGCGAAGGGCGCGGCCCATTTGGTTGACCCGTCGCGGCTGGTCAACAGCGCGGCCCAACTCTGGGGCGACCAGCTTGAGGTTCTGTGGGGGCGCACGGTGCCGGTGCCCCAAAAAGCGATCACGACCCTGACCGGCGGTGAACGGTTGAACCTCGGCAAACGCCGCTTGCGCGCCTACGACGCACCCGGCCACGCGAAACACCACCTCGTCTGGTACGACGAGGTGAGCGGCGCGGCTTTTGTCGGCGATAATGTGGGCGTGCGCCTGCCGTTACAGCGCTTCACCCGTCCGGCCACGCCGCCCCCCGATGTGGATCTTGAGGCGTGGATGAGCACCCTCGACATGATTCTCGCCCTTGCCCCGCGTTGGCTGATGCTGACCCACTTTGGGGCTTACAACGATGTGCAGTACCACGTCACCGACTTCCGCGAGCGCCTGCAACGCTGGGCCATCCTGGTGCGCGAAGGTCTGACCAATGGGCTGAGTGAGGAGGCGCAGCGGGAGGCTCTCGATACGCACGCTATGGCAGAGTTGGCGCATTTGGACGAGGAGGAACGGGCGACGGTGCTGCAACAGTCGGGGGGAGTTGATCTGAGTTGGCGTGGGTTGGTGCGCTATTGGCAAAAGCAGGCGAAGCCAGCGTAGGGGTCAGGTTGAGCGCATCTGGACGCCCTGCGTGGGCTGCAACTGGAAAGTAGCCACGGGCCTTGTCTAAGGCATGGTTCAGAATCGGGCATTTCAGTTTGACAGTTTACTATGGCAGACGACGCGGTGAACTGGAAGCCGGGGGCTGCCTCAGGGCTGATGCAACGTCGTTCGCCGTGGGGCTGATGAACAGGAAGAACGAAAGCTGGGAGCTTCGCGTCCGTTGGCTTCGACACGCTCAGCCAACGGACGCTGGCTGAGCGTGCCGAAGCCAGCACTTTTTGCAAGAAAACCTCGTTGCCAGACGAATGAGCCTCCCGGCGGACGGTAGGGTTGGTACCACACCGTGACTTTGATGCGTCCCCGGTCGAGAGGTTTATCCTGCGGGGGGGCTTGGGGAAGGGCGGTGGTGACGAGGGCCTCCTCGCGGACGACTTGTTTACTGCTTCGATCGTGGTTGTAGTTTACCCGCAACAGGTGCGTGCCATCGGACTTCGGGATGGCCATGGGCTGTTCCACTACAAACATCGTGATTTCGTCCTTTTTCCCCTCGAACAAATGCCCTGCGGCGGGCAACATATTGCCAAGGTCGCGTTCGAAGCTGTCCAAGAGGGCTCGGGCCTCGAGAAAACGATCAAAGCGCTTTTCATTGGCGTTCCAGGTCGCAATCGTGGACACAAACATGACGTACACGCCGGTCATCGTCAGGCTGATGAGCAGCGAGGCGACAAGCAGCTCGGCGAGCGTGAAGCCCGCATTATTCTGGCGCGATGGCGTCCTCATAAGGGCGGTTTCGGCGGCTGCCAGAGCAAACCCGGTGCCAAAATAGTTTCGCCGGTCACGGTGAAGGTGTCACCACCCCGTTCCCATGAAATTTCGACGAGCAGGCAGCCAACATAGTCCGTGTAGGCTCGTTCGAGCGTTCTACGTTCTTGTGCAGGAAGGCTGGGGCTGAATTCAAGCGGGGGCATGGCAACTTTCTTCACGTCATAGCGATAGCGAAACCGGTCATGCGGTGCCTTGAAGGTTCCCTGCTTCTTGCGCTCGACGCCTTGGGGCTGCAGTTCCTGTTCGGCAGCGACCTGGCGCATGAGTTGCCCGGCCTCCTCATAATCTTGGGCGAGCACATAGTTCAAGAGGGCTTGCCGCAGACTCTGTTGGATACCCAGAATGCAGACACTCAAGACGGCCATAGCGACCACGGTTTCGAGGAGGATTGAGCCTTGGCGGGGACGTGGTGTCATGGCTGCTTGACCTCAATCTTGCCCAAGAAGCCTTTCGTGCTGACGACCATGCGCTCATTATCGCGGGTGTTGTCCAAGTGCACCTCGGCGATATCGCATCCGCCATTGGGATAGCAAGCGATATAGGGAAATTTGCTCTTGTAGTCTGTTTTTGTGCGCACGTCCTTGATGCGCAAAAAATCGGGCATGGTGCGCTTGACACCAAAGGAATCCGTCACAGGCTCGAATACTTTTTCGTGGTCGGCGTCATATTTCTCGAGGCGCTCGGCCCAATAGGTGTTCTCCTTGGGATCCATGCAAAAGCGGTATTCGTATAAGCTTGTCACCGATTTTTCCTGAACAAAAGCGAGGGCAGCAAGGAAGTCCCGGGTAGCTCCGCGCACTTTCACGGCGTTCATCGAGGTGCGGTAGACAGGCACCATGACCCCCACCATGAGCACCATGATCGCGACGACGACCACCAGTTCAAGGAAGGTAAATCCCGAGACAGGAATCCGGGCTTTATGCACAGGGGAGGTCATAAGCGAATGCCGGACCTTATTCGTGGACGGAACTCTCGGTGACATCGTCCGCAGTGCCGGGCGCGCCGTCAATGCCTGCGGAGAAAATCTCGAAGTCCATTTTTTTGGGGTTGGTGCCGGCCTTGTACACATAGGCATTGCCCCAAGGATCTTTCTTGAGTTCGCGCAGGTATTTGCGCTTGGCATCGGTGACGAGATCCTCGAGGGCCTTGGGGTACTGGTCGTTATGCTCGACGGCGTAGGTCTGGACGGCGGAGATGAGGTTGGCCACGTCCTGCTTGGCCCTCCCGATCTTGGCATCCTGAACGAATCCGCCGTAATTCATGACGACCGCGCCCGCCAGAATGCCAATAATGACGGTCACGAGGATCAATTCCACCAATGTAAATCCGCTCTCTTTCATAATTGAACACTCCATTACCCGATTATACGGGTTGTCCTCTTAGTTAACGCCTTTTCAGGCTTCGCGGGTGACAATACCACCCGCACTATCGAGCGATGGCATTGCCCAGGGTCAGCATGGGCAACAACATCGAAATCACCAGGAATCCCACAATGACGCCCATGATTACAATAAGGAGCGGTTCAAAGCGGGCGGTGGCGGCCTTGACGGCCCGATCCACCTCAATATCATAGGCATCCGCCACGCGCTTGGCCACCGCGCCAATGCGTCCGCTCTCTTCGCCGACGGCGAACATGCTGACGACCAAGGGCGGGAAATGCTTGGCTTGGGTGAGGGTTTCGCTGATGGCCTCACCATCGGTCACCCCTGCATGGATGATGCTGACTTCCTCGCGGATCAGGCGGTTACTCATGGTGTCGGCCGTGATACGCAAGGCGTGCAAGACAGGGACGCCGTTGTCCAGCAGGGTTCCGAGGGTGCGGGCGAATTTGGCCATTTCGTATTTCTGGACGACGGTGCGCAGGACGGGGATGCGCAGACTGAGGGTGTCGACTTTCCATCGGCCCTTTTCGGTACGCATCCATGAGGTAATACCGAAAAGTGCCCCCCCCAGGGCAAGGAGCACGGCCCACCACCACCGACCCATGAAATCGCACATGGCCATGACCATTCGCGTGGGCAGGGGCAATTGCGCGCCGAATTCCTCAAAAACAACGACGAATTTGGGGAAGACGAAGGCGACGAGGATGAATATGGCCGCAGAACCGACAACGGTCAGAAAGGCGGGATATACCATGGCGGAAAAGGCCTTGCCGCGCAATTCCTCCTCTTTTTCCCCGAAATCGACAATCCGCCACAGGATTTCGTCGAGCATGCCGCCGGTTTCACCAGCGCGGATGAGCGCGATGTACATGGCGGGGAAAAGATTGGGGTGTCGTTCAAGGGCATCGGCCAAGGGCAGTCCTTTTTGGACATCTTCGCGGATGTCGTCGACGACCTTTGCCATGCGCTTGTTTTCGGTCTGATCAGCGATGGTGCGCAGAGCCCGCGTGATGACCATGCCCGATTCGCTGAGGTTGGCCAGTTGGCGGAAGAACACATTGCGATCGCGCAATCGGACGCGGCCGAACATTTTCTTGATGGCTTCCTTGGCGTCCTTGGTCTTTTCTTGGGCGGTCTCTTCGACGCGAAGGGGGAAGTAGCCCATGTCGCGGAGGCGTGCGACGGCGGCACGTTGGCTTTCTGCCTCGATAACGCCTGATGCGGTCTCGGTGGGGCTTTTCTTGACCTCGTATTTGAATTGCGGCATGCGGGGTTACTCTTTGTCGGCGGGAGCACCGCTCGCCGGAGACGACATCATGATTTCAGAATCCGCAGTGACTCGCAGTATTTCCTCGACGGTGGAGCCGCCTTCGCGGACACGCTGCCAACCCGCCGCGCGGAGGGTTGTCATGCCTTGTTCCAGTGCGACCTTCTTGATTTGATGAGCCGTGGCCCGCTGCACGGTCAGTTCCTTGATTTCATTGGAGAAGGGCATAATCTCGTAGATGGCGATTCGGCCCCGGTAGCCGGTGTGGCGACACTGGTCGCAGCCGGGTCCCTGCATGAAGCGGAATTCAGCGGCCTCATCCGGGCCCATGCCGAATTCCTCGCGGAGGAGCAAAGGATCTGCGCTTGCGGGGACGGAGCAGACCGGGCAGTTGCGCCGGACCAGACGTTGGGCCATGGAGGCGATCATGGTGCTTGAAATGAGGAAGGGCTCGACCCCCATGTCGGTAAGGCGCGTGACCGCACCGGCCGCATCGTTGGTATGCAGGGTGCTGAGGACCAAGTGCCCGGTAAGACTGGAGCGGATGGCCATCTCGGCCGTTTCTTGGTCGCGAATTTCGCCCACGAGCATGATGTCAGGATCGTGGCGCAGAATGGCCCGCAAACCAAGGGCAAAATCGAAGCCGATGCGGGGTTGCACCTGCATTTGCGAGATTCCCTTAAGCTGGTACTCGATAGGATCCTCGATGGTGATGATTTTTCGGTCGAGCTTGTTGAGCTTGTTGAGGGCGGCGTAGAGGGTGGTGGTTTTTCCACTACCGGTCGGGCCGGTGACGAGAATGATGCCGTGGGGCTTGAGAATGAATGAGTTGAACTTGCGCATGTCCTCGGGCCAGAAGCCGAGTTGGTCAAGCGTCATCAGCATCGAGGAGCGGCTAAGGATACGCAGATTGACGGTTTCCCCGTGCGGCGTAGGCAGAATGGAAACGCGCAGGTCATATTGGGCCTCGCCGAAATTCGCAAGTATTTTCCCGTCTTGGGGCAGTCGTTTCTCGGCGATATTGAGGTTGGCCATGACTTTGATGCGCGACACGATGGCGGGGTGATACCCACGGATCGAGGCGGGCACCGGTACTTGGTGCAGCACGCCGTCGATGCGGTAGCGCACGCGCAGCTGGTCGTCGAAGGGTTCGATATGAATATCGGTGGTATCCGATTGAACCGCTTCGAGAATGAGCTCGTTGACGAATTTGATGATGGAGGCGTCAATGGAGACATCGCCGAGGTCGGCGGAGAGGCTTGTGGTGTCCAGACTGACGGTGAGGCCCGCCTGCTCCTCTTGGTGCAGAATGCGCTCCATGGTGTCGGCACCCACCCCGTACATCGTCTTGATGGCCCGTTGAATCTCGTCGGGCGTGGTGACGGCGGCCTCGATGCGGCGTTTTAGCACCATGCGGATGTCATCAAGAAGGTGGGTATTGAGGGGATCACTGACGGCCACGACGAGCAATCCGTTGCGCTGTTCGACGGGCACGAAACGATAGTGGGTCACAAAACGGGCCGGCGCGAGGTCGGCGACTTCCTGAGGGATGTCCATTTTGGAAGGGAGGACAAAGCGCATTTCGCAGAAGCGTGCCAGAGCCTGGTAGGCCTGATCGGCGGTGATATAGCCGAGTTGGACGGCAACTTCGACGAGCGGCAGGCCGGTTTTCTGCACCTCGGCCCTTGCGCGTTCGAGCTTACTCTCGTCGAGCAGGCTTTCGGCGGTGAGTTGGCGTTCAAATCCCCGAGGTTCAACCACAATCATGACTCCCATCGCGACATCCGCAAAAAGACGTGTAAATGCTTTATAAATCAATATCTTAGCAGAAAGCGGGCATCCGCTCAAGACCTTTCGCGGGCGGTGCGATGTCTGGGGCGGATGCTACTGGATTGAGGACTGGGCTGCGTCGATTTCGCTGAGACTTTCCTCGGCCAATTGGGCGAGGGCTACGGGGCCATTGGCCTTGACCGCGCCGTACGCAGCCCGAGCCTTCGTGGCATCACGCATTTCGTGCCAGCTGACGTCCCCGAGAGCCATGGTGACCTGGGCGACCGCAACGGGATCGGAACAGCAGTCGCGCACCTGCTCGATGGCGGCGAGGGTGGTCATGCCGGGGGTATTACGGACGGCGTCCCGACACAGGGTATCGACGGCCCGCATTGCAACGAGGGATCCCGGGTAGCGGGCGATGACCTGCTCGAGGCGCTCGAAGGCACGGTCTCCACCCTCGACAGCGGCGTTCAATTGACGAAGCGGCTCGAAATTGGCATCCCGCGTCTCGTCGAGGAGGTTGAACTGGTGAACCTGCTCGGGGTGTTGTGCCCAAGCTTCGGGGTAGTTTCGGCGGGCGCGTTCGTAGGCTTCATAGGCTTGGGCATAGCGCTGGCCGTGGGCGAACTCGAGTCCGGCAAGACGCAACTGGGCCTCGCCTGCAAGAGGATCGTTGGGGTAAGTCTGCAAGGCCTTTCCCAGCACGGCAACCGCACCGGTAAAATCCTTTGACGCTTGGGCTTCGACTTGGGCAAGTGCCTGTTCGACGGGACTCGCCGAGTGAACCGCAGCGGGTGGGGCAACGGCGGGCTTGTTGTAGAACCACGGCGCGGCAACAACGGCCAACAGGGCCGCCGAGAAGGCCATGGCCATCCACGGACGCCACCAGAGCGCGCGCGGGGGTGCAGTATCAATTTGCGCCTGCAGGGCGGGCCAGAGATCGCCCCCGAAAACCGGGCCGGATGAGGGAATGTCATCGGTGAAGGTTTTCAGCGCGGCGAGTTCTTCGGCGGCCGCCGGATTAGCGACAAGGTAGGCTTCCAGCTCGGCCTGTTCTTCTGCATTTAATGGCTCATACAGCGATGCCGCCATGAGCCCTTCCATTCGCCGCCGTTTCCACATAGCAAGCTGCCTTTCCACCCGCGCCTTAGCGCAGGTCACCCAATTCCGCCTGAAGCTTTCGCAAGGCCCGAAACAAATGTACTTTCACGCTGCCCACGGTACAACCCAAGGTCACCGCGATGTCCGCCAAGGGCAGACCCTCATAGTGGCGCAGCATAAAAACCGTGCGCTGCGATTCAGAGAGGCGAACCAGCGCCTTCCGGATCCGCTCATCAATCTCCGCTGCATGAACCAGTCGCTCAGTACTCAAGTCCGCAAGCCCAACAGCGGTCTTTTCGCTGTCCGGCCCGAAGGCATCATCGAGACGCTCAAAATGCCGTCGGTTTCGCCGACGCACATGGTCGATCGCCTGATTCGTCGTCAAACGCAGCAACCACGGCACAAACTGCCCCGTCGGCTGCCACGTGCCTATCCGCGCGAAGGCCTTGTACAGCGACTCCTGCGCCACATCCAAGGCTTCCTCCCGGTGGCCGGTGACACGATACGCGGCCGCGTAGACCCGGCCCTGATGTCGCCGGACCAACGTTTCAAAGGCACCGTGGTCCCCCTCTTTCAAGGCCAGCGCCAGTTCCTGATCGGTCCGTGCGTCTCCCGTCATGCCATTTCCTTGTTCTTCTTTCCTTAACGTACTTAGCCCCTCAAAGGTTTACAGGGGCGGGCGGTTGAAGGTTTCCAGATAAAATAGCACGGTGGGGGTGTCCCAGTAGCAATTGTTGACGGGATTGACAGAGTTTTCCTGGATAGTCTGATTGTACATGGCCTGAAGTTGCTGGAAAAACTCGGTATCACCGGACAAATCAGCTGCGTAGCCCATCGTTGACGCTATCAGGATGTGGTAATTGCTTGTTTTCTTGAAATGCGGATTATGTGAGTAGCCGGAAACATCGCCAAGAACACCCCGGGTGCAATTTTCGGAGAGGATGGATTCAGCGAAACCGGCGGCAGTGGCGGCGGCAGCAAGGTCACCGCTTGCCTCGTAATACTCGAACATGGGCTCTGCGAGTTGGGCGACCATCCACGGCACGTTGCCCCGGTAACTCACGTTGCCATGGATTTCTGGATATGTACCTCGACGCGGGTCGATCTTGGTCATGGCATCATGGGCGAGACGTCGCGCACCTTCGAGATACTTGCGGTCGCGGCTTTCGTCATACGCGGCCACGAGCGCATCCAATACCCCGGCGTGGTCGCGCACGCTTATGGCACCGATGGCGCGACTGGCGCGAATAGCCGAATCGGCCACGCCAAGGGCGGCTTCCCGAATATCCGGGTCGGCGGTGATTCGCGCATAGGCGAGGAGTCCCTTGACACGCTGCGTGGGTGGCCAAGGGGTCTCCACGCTGTGGTCGGGGCCATTGTAGCCGTGGATGGCCCCGACCCACTCGGGATGCTCCTTGAAGATATGGGCGATATCAATATCGGCAATGTGCCGCGCCGAGGCTTCGAGTCGTCGGAACCATCGGGCATCCCCGGTCATGAGGTATTCCGCAGAGAAACCCTGCGAGGTGTCGTAGTAGCCGTTGCGCCATTGGCCGAGGTCGGGTTTGTAGAGCAGGTCGCCCCAGTTGCGAATGCCAGTGGCATAGAAGGCGCTTTCCAGCGCGTTGTCATGCGTTTTCTTCATGAAGGCCGTCAATTCGGCAAAGCGGGTATCGTCATGAGGATAGGCACGGCCCATCGCGCCGGTGGCGCAGAAATAATCCGGATTCATGAGGTGCGACGGAGTGGCAAAGGCAGCGGCGACGCGCGCGAATTCCTCCGGGGCTAGGACGCGATCCCACCAGCCTATCCATATTTCGTGGCGCTTCGCTTCGCCTTCATGCGGGAGGTATTCGGGGAAATCAGGCGTTCCCGCAAAGGTTGCGATTTCGATGCGCCCCTCGCGTAAGCTGAGTTCAGCGGGGTATTGTTCCGCGAAATGCCGAAGCTGTACACAAAACGATCGTTGGCCATCGGTGACACCCAGCCATCCAGCCCCTTGAGCGACCGTTTCGATCACGGTGCCCTCTGGCGAAAGGGTCTGGCACTGCTCAGCGGCGGTCTGCCGGAGGAGGATACCGCCGGGGCGCATCGGCCCCTCCTTCTTCCAGCAGGCCTGTGCCGCAGCGGAGAATGGCACTGCGAGATCCAGATGCATCCGGTTGATCTTGGTAACTCCGGGGCGATCCGCGAAAACCCGCCACATTATCCGGGCATAGGGAAGCTGCGAGAAGGTGGTGATGCGACAGGTATACCGACCCAAGGTGTCGGCATCCGAGTCCAGACTTCCTGAAAGCAGTGTTTCCGTTTGAATCGGGTCAGTCGACGAGGTGATGTTGGCGCGCTTCGGGGCAAAGGTCTTGCCTTCGGATTCAATGCCGGCAGAAAGTTCGAGCGGCGCTTGGTTCTTCCACGGCAGACGAACCAAGACGGGGCCTTGGGTCGGCCATTGGGTTTCATCAATAAGGGCGGGTGACTTCGCAAGGGAAGGTGTGGACGCGGGAGCGCGGGCAAGTACCACTTCCGGTACCACGCCATCCAGCAGGGCATGGATTTCCGCCCAACGCACGGATCCATCCTCCCAAGTGTTCATGGGGGCGACACTGCAGGGAATTGGTATGTTGGTGGTTGTGGACAGGGACAATTGCGTCAGGCTATCCGATGAGAAAAGTCCGCGTGGTAGCGGGACGCCGCAACGGAGTGGGCGGGGAAAGCCTTCGCTGGCACCGCCCTGCACCTGCAGACGCACCGGCAATGTGGCCGCATCGGAAGCCGGTAAGACCGTGCGACCCTCCTGAGCCTTGTCGCGCACCTTGCGCGCGATGGGTGATAGTTGCGCTGGCACTTCAGTTTGCGCCGGTGCTATGGCGACATCTCCCACATACAAATGCGTCATGAATCGCCATGGGTCTGACTCCGCAATGCCGTCTATCGGGGCGATACTGCGCAGGTCACCCGGCAGACGTTCGCCACTGCCGACCTTGTCGGTCAGCTTGAAGGCCATCCGAAAGGACTGGCCCACAACAAGGTTTTCGGGCAATGGAACGGAAAAACGGGAAGGTTGCGCGGTGCCTTCGGCATCGGCCACATCCTGCTCCCAGACGAGCGCATCATTCACCCAGACCTGCTTGAAGCGATGGCCCGGCAGGGCGATACGACCGCGCCAATCGTTTGATTCAAGCGGAAACTGGCCGTCGTAATCGTCGGTCATGTAGAAATGGATCGCGGCACGCCCCTTCCATGCCTCGGGCAGTGTTACCGTAGATTCAGCGCTGGCCGCACAGCCCGATGCGCTCTCCTCCCAAGGGTGACAAAGCACCATCAATTCACGCCGATCCAGCCAGGCCTCAAATTTGCCCGTGGTGGACAAAGCCCACACATCCGACTTCACCGGAACCGAGACCGGCTCGAGGTTTGCGCTCAGCCAAATCGTGAGGGGAACCAGCAGCAAAGAAGTCATCGTCACTTACGCCTTTCCAGACTATTAGAAGCCCACGCTTTTGAGGACTTCAAAATAGAGCCAATGGCCGAAATCGTTGGGGTGGTTGATGTTGTTTGCGAGCATGCTGGAGCAATTCTTGCGGATGAGGGTCTTCTGCCAGGCAGCAAAGACGTCGGCAAACGCGCAATGCGCCTTTTCCGTCGCGCGTCGTGTCGCTGCCGCAAACTGTTCCATCCGGTGCGAATTGTATTTCCAGTCAGGATTGGGTGGGAAGGCGGAGAAAACGAGCGACTCCGCGCCGGTGCGGGCGCGAATGGTCTCGACGATGGTCACGAGGTTGTTCTCAAAGGCAGCAGGCTCTAAGGCACCCTTGTTATGGTCATTCATGCCGAAACCGATGAGCACAAGATCGGGCTTTTTCGTCAGGACTTTTTCCTCCAAACGCGCGAGACCCTGTACCGTGCTGTCGCCGCCGGTTGCGCCATTTTCGAATTCCACCGTGGCCTTGGGGAACTGCTGCTGAAGCCACTGGGCGTAGCGCTGGGTAAACTGGAGCCTTGGTTCCGAAGCATCGCCACCGCAGGTAATGCTGTCGCCAAAGGCGATGACCTTGAAGGGGCCACCCTTTTCGAGGCGTTCGCGGGACTGCTTGAGTGCGTCAGCCTGTTGGGTGGGTGCGAACAAGGGAAGGCCGTTCAGTGTAGTGTAGTCCACGTAGACGGTGTGGGGGGTGTTTCCGAAACCGGGGAACTTGCTATGGTCGAATTCCTTCTGGCCGTAAAGCACATTGGTCGCGAAATCCGGTATTCGAGACGTGGCGGTTCGGGCGATAGTGCCATTTGCGCCATCCACCGTGTAGTCCTTGCCCAGTTCGTAAAGCACAACACCGGGTTTGGCGGGGTCGTAGGCGCTTCGGACAACGATGGACCCATCCTTAATTTGGTCGAAGCACAAGCCGACAGGGTTAGTTCCAGAAAGCACCAGACCCTCACCGACAATGGGCATTTCCGTGCCGCCCCACACGCCGATGCTATGGACATCCGAGGGACGCGGTTTTGCGCAGAAGAAGTGGTCACAGTAATCCAGGATGACGGCCCAATCCTCATCGGTGGTGTCGTGGCCCCCCGGGCGGAAATGGAGAACGTTCTTGCCAGGAGCGCCCAGGAAATCAAAGACGGGTTGTGCGGCCATGTACATGATCTGCGTTCCGAGTGGATTGGCCCAGATGTCGCCGACACCATCCATGGAAACAACGGCGCGGGGAGCGACCAGCGCGCGCATGAAGTGCTGGTCAAAGGGCAAACGATCTTCCTTTCCTGCAAATTCGTCCAATCGCGGCTGGAACCAGTATTGGAAGCGCTTCGGGTTGGTAATCATGGCGAGGGACTCGGCGCGTTTCGGGCAGAAGCGGAAGGAACCAGCCCCCCCGGACCCCGATCCATGCGGGGCGACCAGCGCAATACGCTCATCCAGCGCGGCCGCCAACAGGGCTGTTTTCCCGGCGCGGGAATGTCCCATCAACGCGATGTGCGCGGTATCGACATCGTCACGGGTATTGAGGTAGTCCACCATGCGGCAGGCACCCCAAGCCCAGACCGCCAGCGTCGCCCAATCGTAGTCGGGGTAAAGCGGGTGCACACCGTTGCTCCGGTCTTTATCATCGGGATCGAGGTCCTGACGTTGGTAGCCTGCAAAGATGTATCCCCGATTGACGGCAAGTTCGGCCGCCGAAAGCAATCCTTTGTGCCACACGGGCTCGACCGCCAGCAATACCGACTTCTTCCCCGCGCTGGTCGGGACGTAGAGTCCGGCCTCCATCTTCACCTGATTGCCGGGGCCCATGGTGAGAGCGAGACGCACCAGATTGGCCTTACCGTCAAAGACGGGTTCGGTGGATATCACTTGGGACTGAAGATTGTCAGGCGCGGGTGGAAGATGCCCGTATTCGTAGTGCAGCAGCATATTCAGGATTTCAGCGCGACGCGCCTTCCATTCTTCGGACGTCTGCACACGCTCCCCGCTCGCCATGGTCATCGGATCCGGCAACCGATCCAAAACCGGCAGTTGGGCCACATCCGGATAGTCCGTAGCCGCGCTAAAAGCGCACAACATCAAGCCTGTCAGTATACCAATCACGTTGCATCTCCTTTCGCGATGTTAACCGAAGGAGTCTACCATAGGCAGAGATGGATGTGGCAAAACAGACCGGCCCAGAGCCTTGCTGCTGCGCGCCGGTGGAAGGCGGCGTGAGTTCCTTCAAATCTTCAATAAGCACGGGCAATTCGATCCCGTTCTTTTCAAG
>CAIZGN010000087.1 GCA_903932505.1 Candidatus Hydrogenedentota bacterium | reverse complement strand
TCATGGACCAGTTCATTTCGCGTTGTGGCAAGCGCGACCACGCCCTGTTTCTTGATTGTCGCTCGCTGGACTACGAACTCATTCCGATGGCATTCCCCACCGCCGTTTTCGTGATAGCTAACACCTGTTGCTCGCGCGGTCTGACCGCCTCGAAGTACAACGAGCGCGTCGGAGAATGCCGCGAAGCCATGGAGCGCATGCGCGACCACTACGGCCGAGCCACCGCCACCCATCTGCGCGATTTCACGCTTGCCGAGCTGGAAGTGCTGCAGGATTCGATACCGAATCCCGCCTTCTCCAGGGCCCGCCATGTGCTTTCGGAAGATGTACGCACCCAAGCCGCGTGTGAGGCCATGCGCGCGGGGAATGCGAAGCGGCTTGGGGAACTCATGACCGCCTCCGACGACAGTCTGCGCCTCGATTATGAGGTGACCAGCCCGGAACTCGACGCGATGGCCGCTGCCGCGCGCAAACTGCCGGGATGTCACGGTGCGCGCATGACGGGTGCTGGTTTCGGCGGTTGCACCATCAATCTGGTGGAAGAGTCTGAAGTGACGCGCTTCGCCGAAGAATTGATGAAGGCTTACAAAGCAAGCACCGGACTTGTTGGCGAGGTCATCATATCCAAACCGGCGAACGGCGCGGAGATTCTCTAAGTCCGGCCCAATGCACGCCCGGCCTAGGATTCCCGGCCTGCATGCCGCAGGGTTTCGATGGCTTCCAGCCGGGATTCGTGCCGGAAGACGTAGGAACCCGCCACAAGTACATTTGCGCCCGCATTGATAACGCTGGCCGCTGTTTTCGGGTCGATCCCTCCATCCACTTCTACATCCCGGTCGCCCAGCATGGCGCGGACATTCCTGATTTTCCGGATCATGTCCGGAATGAAGGCCTGACCGCCAAAACCGGGGTTCACCGTCATGATCAGGACTAGATCCACCATTTCAGCGATGAACTCAAGGGTGTCTTCCGGGGTTCCGGGATTGAGCACGACCCCGGCCTGACAGCCAAGTTCCTTGATGCGCGACAGAAGCCGATGCGGATGCCGGGACGCCTCGATGTGAAAGGTGATGATGTCAGCTCCCGCGTTAATGAAGTCCTCGACATAATCCTCGGGCCGCTCGATCATGATATGCACGTCCATCGGCACGGAGCAATGCTCGCGCAGGGCAGCCACCACCGGTGGGCCAATGGTGATATTGGGCACGAAGTGACCGTCCATGACGTCGATGTGAATCCAGTCGGCACCCGCCTGAATGACGGACCGGATTTCCTCTCCAAGGCAGCTGAAGTCGCTTGAAAGGATGGACGGGGATATTTTGAGATCTGGCACGGAGCTACTCCTTCAATCAAAAAGTCGTTTTGCGTTTGACAGGCTCGGCACCCCCGGCCAAGTAGTACGATTCCACCAGCGTGTCCTTGAAATAGACCTCCACGGTGGCTTCCTGGACATAGGTAACGGGGATCTTGATGAGGGAACCCGCCGCATAATGCTGGGGCAGTTCGGATACATCGGCCGTCGGGGCGGCCAAACGGTCTGGCGGTTCCCCCGCAGATCCAGCAGATCGACACGAACATCCCCTTGGTCAAAATCCATGTCCATGGGATGCGCCACAGTGGATTTATACCGGGCATCC
>CAIZGN010000086.1 GCA_903932505.1 Candidatus Hydrogenedentota bacterium | reverse complement strand
GCCTCGACCATCTCATGTCCCTGATCAATTCCGACCTCGCACGGGACTGGACTGTGGAGGACATGGCGAAAGAGATCTGGGTATCTCCCCCCCATCTTTACCGGCTGATGAAGGAGCATTTCGGAGTGACGCCGATGCGTCTGGTGAATCGCCTTCGTATGGAGCGCGCACAGGAATTGCTCATCATGCACGACGTCGCCCAGCGGGTCATCGCGGAGATGGTGGGCTATCAGAACGAGTTTGCGTTTGGAGTCGCCTTCAAGCGATTTTCAGGCGTCACCCCCGGCGATTTTCGTAAATGGAGATAATGCCCTAAATCCCCACCTCCGCCTGTCCGAAGTGCTGCGATGCAATCGCCGCTTTCGCCGTCTACGCAGTACCACCGTCCATTGATTTCCTACCCCGGAGATTGCTAACGTACGCCGCTGGCTCCCCCTGAGTCATTAACCGGACACCAAGCTTTCAAGGAGACTCATCATGAAATGGCGAACAGAGGACGGGGCCTGGAATCCCTATTTCGCAGGCGCACTTGTAGGCGTGCTGGCGATAGCCTCGGTCTTGGCGACCACCGCATGGACACCGAAAACCATGTTTCTCGGGGCCTCAACCACCTTTGTGCGGGCTGCGGGCATGCTCGAGAACACCGTGGCCCCGGAACACGTCGCCGCCAATGCCTACTACACCAAGGAAAAGGTAAAGTTCGACTGGCAGTTCCTTTTTGTCACCGGTATTTTCATTGGAGCCTTGGTTTCCTCCCTGACGAGTGGCAGTTTCAAGCTCGAAAGCGTTCCGCCCACCTGGGAGGCCCGCTTTGGCAAATCCATCGGGAAAAGGGCCTTGGGCGCGGTCGCCGGGGGGGCCGTGGCGATGTTCGGGGCGCGTCTGGCCGATGGTTGTCCCAGCGGTCACGGTTTGAGCGGACTTATGCAGCTTTCCCTCAGCGGCTTTGTGGCCATGGCGATGTTTTTTGGCGCGGGAATGCTTGTCGCCCGCTTTTTCTACAAGGAATCTTGATATGGGTGAGCAATTATTGGGACTCGTGACGGGGATTATCTTTGGACTCCTGCTTCAAAAGGGGCGCGTGCTTCGGTTCGACAAGCAGGTCGCGGCCATGCGCTTTAAGGATATGACCATCCTCAAATTCATGATGTCCGCCATCCTCGTCGGCATGGTGGGCGTCTACGCCCTCAGCGACCTTGGCGTCATCACCCTCAATCACAAGGCCATGAACCTCGGTGGCGTTGTCATTGGCGGCCTGCTTTTCGGAGCGGGATGGGCCGTCATGGGCTATTGCCCCGGCACCTCCGTGGGCGCGGTGGCCGAGGGTCGCTGGCACGCGATCTTTGCGGTCGCGGGCATGATTATCGGTGCCGCTCTGTACGCCGAGGCCTACCCCCTGCTTCTCAACACCGTCTTAGCCTGGAAAGATTTCGGCAAGATCAGCCTGCCCGAATCCCTGCACATATCCCATTGGGTGGTTATTCCGGTCTTCTGCGCGGGCACGCTCGGGCTCTTCGCCTGGTTTGAAAAGAAGCAGCTGTAGCCCTCCGAAATAAACCCTCACGGCTCACGCATTATCGGTTTCAGGCAGTGCCTTCCGGAACGCCTCGCACAGCGATTCCCGCCGGTATGGTTTGGTTAAGTACGCCTGCGGGGTTTCAGTATGTTCCCCCTCCATCACCTGCTCCACGCTATATCCGCTGGCCAGAATCACCGGAAAACCGGGTGCAATTTCCCGCAGCGCGTTTAGGGTTTCCCACCCGTCCATGCGGGGCATGGACAGGTCACACAACACGCAACGCACTTTATTCCGGTGCTCCAGAAACATCTCCACCGCTTCCACACCGTCCTTTGCCGTAACCACCGAAAAGCCCAAACTGGCAATCAGACCCGCAGTCGCCTGCCGAACCATTGCCTCATCCTCCACCACCAGCACCGTGCCATGCCCCGAAAACCTCGGCGCTGGTGGTGCTGTTTCCCTAATCTGTGGGATTTCTTTCTCCAGTACCGGGAAATAGAAGCGGAAAGTGCTGCCCAGATCCACTTTGCTTTCCACCGTGATGATGCCTTGGTGTGCCCGTACAATCCCGAGAACGGCAGCCAGTCCCATCCCACGCCCTGTGAACTTGGTCGTGAAGAAAGGATCGAAAAGTTTCTCGATATCGGCGGCGGGGATGCCACAACCCGTGTCGGACACTTCCACACAGGCATAGGTTTTGTGGGCTATCGGGGCATCAAGGGGAAAGCGATTTATCGCGGAAATAGCCGAGGCACCGGACTCTTTCACCGTCAAAAGAACACGACTCGGGCTGCCATCACTGGCCTCGGCTGCGTTCATGACGGTGTTCACCAGCAGTTGCTGGAATTGCCCCTCGTTGGCGCGGAACAACGGCCCGGGAGTGGCTAAATTCGATTCCAATACCACGTTTCGCGGAAGAAAAGACTGCATCAACGGCAGATACCGGCTACAGCTCACAGAAAGATCCAGCGGATTCTGTTTCTCAAACGACTTCCCGAGGTAGGTCAGCATCAGGCCGCTTAATTCCGAGGCTTCACGGGCGGACTGCATGGCACTGGATACCGTTTTGACACAGTCGGAATCCTCCGGCAAATCCTCCAGCACAAGCTCCAGGTTTCCCATGACCCCCATCAGCTTGTTGTTAAAGTGGTGCGCGACCGCCCCCGCCATGCGGGCCAAGCTGTCAGATTTTTCTTGTTGCCGGTTCTTTACCTCAAGATTATCCTTTTCTAGCTGACTTCGCTTGCGTTCCGTAATGTCACGGCATGCGGCATAGAGATAGTCTTTTCCCCCCAGCCTGACGGCAACCCCATTGACCTCCACGGCGAACACCGAACCATCCTTGCGTCGGTGCTGGGTTTCGAAGACTGCAGGATGGGTGAACAATTCGTGGATCTTCCTCTGCAATTCCTCACCCGACCATTGGGCATCAAAATCCCCGACATTCAGCTTCAGCAATTCATCGCTTGTATACCCCAGCATGGCGCAAAAGGTTGCATTCGTTTCCACCATATGGCCCCGATCGTCGAGGACGAGAATGCCGTCGCTAGCCGTCTGAAGCAGGGTCCGGTAACGCAATGCCGATTCGGCAATGGCCTCTTCCTCCTTTTTGCGCTCGGTAATATCCCGGGCAATTTCCACGACTTGGATAATCTTTCCGCTCGTGTCATGCACCGGGGTCGAAGTCAGTGCAAAGGTTCGGTTCTCGCCCAAAGCAGTAACCGCACCCATATGCTCGCCGAATGCGGCCTGTCCCGTTTCAAAAGCTTTCTTTGAAGGACAATCCGGACAGATGGAGTCCCTTTGTCGATATACGTCGAAACAATTACGGCCCGCAGTCTTCTCGAGCGGCCCAAACCATTCCACATAGGCGTCGTTGTACCAGACAATTGTATAATCCAGATTAATTATGGACATTCCGATGCCTGCCGACTTGGCTACGGTATTGAGCAAATTCTTGACTTTGAGTGCCTCCTCCGCCTCTTTCTCTCGGGTGATGTCGCTGACCACGCCCAGCGCGCCGTCAAAGCTTCCATCTTCGGCAAAAAAAGGGGTCGTCGCAATGCGCGTCAATACCTTTGCACCGTCCTTGCGTATGAAGAGGAATTGATGCGGTTCGCTAACACCATCTCTGCGATGCCTTTCCAGTTCTTGCGCACGCACAACCCATTCCGCATCCCCGAAATCGTACCAGCTGCGGCCGATCATTTCCCCGCTCGAATATCCCAACATCTTTTCGATGGCGGGGTTCACATAAACCGTGTTAAATTCCCGGTCAAGAAGCCAAAAACCTTCGGCAGCCTTTTCCACAAGCACGGAATAGATTTCTTGGGTTCCGATCTTGAGCTTCAGTCCCAGGAGGTTCTCTTCGGCCTGTTTGCGTTCGGTGATGTCGGCTTGGGTGCCAAACATCATCAGTGGTTCTTCGTCGTTGGTGCGGGTGATGACGCGGCCACGACCGTGAACCCAGATCCAGGATCCGTCCTTGTGCTTCATTCGGAATTCGCAGTCATAATAAGGCAGATCGCCCCTGAAATGCTGCTCCAACAAGGTGGAGGCTCGCATCAGATCATCGGGATGCACCAATGTTTCCCATGTCTTGATGCTAAGAGGGCTCAACTCATCCAGTGTATAACCTAATGTCTCAGCCCAAATTTCGTTGAAGAACGTTTCCCCGGTCTGAATGTTCCATCCCCAAGTTCCGACATGGGTGCCTTCAATGATACACTCCAGCCGCCTGCGCTGCTCCTCGTGTATCCCCTCGGCCTGCTTGCGCTCCGTGATGTCGTTCATTACGATGCGGTATGCGGCGGACTCCTCTTCGTCCTCCACCAAGGCTATTGTGATATGCGCCCAGAAATGCGTGCCGTCGTCTTTCAGTAGGCGCAAATCATAGTCCTGGGTCTTACCCGTATCCGCAATCTGTTTCTGGGCCCAATAATGAATATCCCGGTCCTCCTTCAGAATGCACCGTAAGAACGACCGTTGGGTGAGCACACTTCTGCGCACTCCCAGCAGGGTCGCTGCTGTCACGTTGGCTTCCAAAATCGACCCGTTTTCGCCCACCGTGACATAGCCCACCGGGGCAAGGTTATACAGGTCGAAATAGCGCGCACGCAGCGCATCCAGATCCACCTGTGTCCGTCTCAACTCCTCGTTCTGCAATTCCAATTCAATCTGATGAACCTGCAGTTCGTGGATGATGATTGGGTTGTTCTCAGGCGATTCGGAAAACCTTTTTGAGGCAATATCCTGAGCACGCTGGCGCAGCAGAACCTTGTCTTCTCGGGGTGGTTCTTTACCGTTCATGGCGATACACCCGATTGCGCTTGGTGGCCCTCAAGGCGTGGAGCATTGGCGGGACAAGCGCGGGCAAAAAAAGCGGACGAATGTTCCCGATTCTGGATGGAATGAAAAACATAACCCAACATTCCCCTCACGGTTGATGTTAGCGGTAAACACCTTCGTTAATAAAGAATAATCTCTTAAAACACCGTTTTTAATAATATTCTCAGATTTATAATAGTCCTATCGCATGAAAAAGTCAAATTCGTTAATTGGAACTAAATCACTATCCTCGCAAAGGGCAAAGCGCAAAATTCGAGGAATCGCTATGGGGACTGCGGCGCGAAAGACGTCGCTTTCGTACGCATCCCCGCCCCCCAACATTGTAACGCAGGGTATCGGTTCGTGTACTATTAAGTGAAGGAGTTCTATCCATGAAAACCTATGCGCCCAAACACCATGTGTCCATCGCTGTCGTATTGGGGACTGTGCTGGTTGCCTTGTCCGGCTGCCCCTTTGGTTCCTGGATCATCCTGAAGGGGTCAGGGGGCGAAGTCATCGGGAACTCGGTGACCTTGGCTTCCGGTGGCACCCTCTCATTGCAGGCGCTGTCCGTGTCTTCTGATGATGTATTTACCTGGGTCAGCAGTGTTCCGGAAGTGGCCCGTGTAGACGACTCCGGCTTGGTTACGGCCGTCGCCCCTGGAACAGCCGTCATTACCGTCACGGG
>CAIZGN010000085.1 GCA_903932505.1 Candidatus Hydrogenedentota bacterium | reverse complement strand
TAAGGCCGGGCCGGATACATCACGAGGTCGGTTTCGTCATCGGTGTATTGGGTGCTCCATCTGAACGGGTTGGCCTTGGCCAAGGGGCCGGTGGCCCTAATGACTTCCCCGAAGGGGCCATATCGGTAATGAGCAGAAACAGCGCCGCTCAAGCCTTCCCCATGGTGCTCGGCCAGCATGTCAATTGTTCCGATACGGCACCAGGGTGCCGTCGCCACGCATAAAGCTGACAGTCCCGTCGCGCAGCAGGACCAATCTGCCCTCGTGATATACTTTCTTGCTTGCGCATACGACTACCGAAGAGGCCGCTGTACGGACGTTGGGTATATGGCTAAATGTCGTGAACAGCTCAGCTCGATGAAGATCAACCTCCTGTCGGAGGATTTCTGGAAACGGCAGTGAGTTTGTGGGGGGCGCTGTCTTCAATGTTTGGTCCAAGATCTTCGCATATCGATTGAAGTCACGGTATTGGACTTTCGAGTCCCCTCTGTAAGTGAGCACTGGTAGCGATACATAATCCAAGAGGAATGGCAGTGCAACCAGCATAACAATCCCTGCGAGAGTCCACTTGAAACCGCGACTAGAGCTCAGCTGCCGGAGCGATGCTTTCATTTCTCGCTTGCCTTTCGAAAGGCCTCTTGTACGGCGGTCTGGTTCATCCCGACCAACTGCATCCACCCTGTTGATCCCCAGAAAACACCGTTGTAAGAAGTTATGCCCCGCCAGTTCCCAAACGGTGCGCTGCAAAAATAGGCGATGCCGAGTCCGTAGTGAAACTTGTTCTGCATGTTCTCCGCACTCACGCCGTCCCCTCGATCCTTGGTGACGAGAAAATCGCCACCGTATTGGGCTCCGAACATGACTACTTTGCCATGTCCGAAGAAAGCGTAGCCCCAGAGGTCATCGCTGCCGTAGCTCGTGACATCGTCTGCCGTGAACTTCTGCACATTCCTGTTCTTGTAATAGACCTTAAATCCCTTGGTCTCCATCGTCAGGACGCCATTCCACGCCATTCGGGCTAGAATGTTCTTTGGTTTCTGCCAGATGCCAAGCTTCCCGACAACTACGAGCACCTCATTGGGAATAGTGAACTGATCCCCACAGTGGACGTCATTCATGTCCGCACCGGCCACAGGTTTCAGCCATTTCCGATATTCTCCTGGTTCGAGCCCCACCTTGGCCGCGAGGTCGGCGATCGACTCGCCGTCGGTTTCGGCTGTAACCTTGGCTCTTGGAAATTGCATTTTGCGCTCGACCTTCCAGAGCCCGAGCATGTCGATGTCATCAATCGGATCGTTGTCAACAAAGCAATGCAGGTTCATTCCTCCTTCTTCCTCCGCCGGATCACGGCTCAGCCACCCGCCCCTGGACGGATTATAGTAGCGCCCTGGCGGGTAGTAAACAAGGTCCGTCTCATCATCCTGGTATTTGGTCGAGAACCTGCACGGATTCGCCTTCGCCATTGGCCCTGTCGCCCTAATGACCTCCCCGAAGGGACCGTATTCATACTGCGCTAGAATGCTCGTGCTGGCCGCGTCTGTGAGTGCCGCGACATTTCCGTTGCCGTCAAACGCAATGAAACAGTTCGTCGTCTGCGCGCCCTTGTAAACGACCTCCAGCAAGCCACCGACACCCCCAGCACCCTGGAATGTGCCCGACAGGTCGCTGCCCCACATGAACAAGCGGATCACCGCATTGTTCGTCGCGTTCAACTCCGCCAGCAGATTCCATCCGTCATAGACGAACTTCACGTTGTTGGTCGGGGCGCTC
>CAIZGN010000084.1 GCA_903932505.1 Candidatus Hydrogenedentota bacterium | reverse complement strand
GGGGACAAAAAGGATTTTCTTCGTGGCTTCGTGCCTTCGTGTGAAAAATCTGCCTGGCCCGGTGCCACCGGCCTCGCGGAAGACGTCCGCTACTACGGTGCATGGATGCGCGAGGAAGCACAGAAGCGCATCGGCCACCTCTATCCGCCGGTGGAAATCACGGCGGAGATGGCGAAGGAACGCCCCGACCTCAAACCGCTTGTCGGCCAGAAGCTCACCGTCATTGCTTGGCTCTGGGCGCGGACCGTCAAGAGTCCCAATCCGGCGTTCTCGCATGTTGATGTGCCGCTGGCGTCTAACTTCATTCTTTCGAGCAAGGAGGGAAAAGAATCTTATGTGATACCCATCGTGGAAGGGGACCACTACCACTTCACTGTGAAGAGCGGCCGCCCGCCAGTTGAGGCCGAAGAAGGAACCAAAGTGGAAGGGCGCGGGGCAAACTTTCGGTGTATCGTTTCCGATGTAGCTATCTCAGGTGATTACATTAAGTCGGAAGGCCAAAATGGGCGGATGGGTGCCAAGATGATGGCCGTTGTCTTGGAAGGACCCAAAGGGCGCGTTTATCTGGCACCTTCGGCGGAAATGGAAGACACCGCGAAAAAAGCCACTCCGGAATGGAGGCCCGATGTGGAATTCTTTCAGCAGGCACTTGGGTTTCGAGTTGGCAACTACGGGATGACAAAGTGGAGCGACCTTTTCACGCTACGACAGACTTTGGCGCTGACGACACTCACCGACTTGGTCCAAGAATGTAAGGAGTTAATCTATCGCTCTGCTGTCCAAGCTGGTATGGATGCAAAAGCAGAAGGCCTTGAACTGCGGGGAAGCGGGGCTGCCGCTTATGCAGAGGCGGTGTGCGTTTATCTGGCATTCTCAGTAAGCCGTGTTTCTCAATATTGGTCGAACTTAACGAGCTGGCACAACGCGAAGGAAGGGCTTCAGCCTGTGTTCGGCCGCCAAGCAGTGCCCATGATATGGGATTTCTCTGAAGGCAATCCCCTGTGCGACTCTACCGGCAACTACTCAGGCTCGGTTGCGTGGGTTCACAAAAGTATTTCCACCTTACCGGCAACTGCGCCTGCATTTGTCGAGAATGCCGACGCATCGTTCCAAGACATAAGCAAAAACAAAGTCATCTCCACCGACCCTCCCTATTACGACAACATCGGCTACGCCGATCTCTCCGATTTCTTCTACGTCTGGCTTCGGCGGGCACTGCGTCCGTCGTTCCCACAATTAACAGCATTGATCGCTGCCCCAAAAATGGAAGAGCTAGTCGCCACCCCAGCACGGCATGGCGGGCGGAAAGATGCTGAAAAATTCTTCATGTCTGGAATGAAGCGAGCTATCGGGAAACTTGCTCAGAATGGTCATCCAGCATTTCCAGTCACGATTTACTACGCGTTCAAGCAGGCCGATACGGAAACGACGGGAACGACTTCGATGGGATGGGAAACATTCCTATCGGCAGTCGTCACTTCCGGTTTTGCTGTAACTGGCACTTGGCCGATGCGAACCGAGATGAAAGGCCGCGTTAGGGATAGGGGCGAAAGCAACGCCCTCGCCTCCAGCATCGTCCTCGTCTGCCGCAAACGCCCCGGCGGCGCTCCCTCCATTTCCCGCCGCGAGTTCATCCGCGAGTTGAACGG
>CAIZGN010000083.1 GCA_903932505.1 Candidatus Hydrogenedentota bacterium | reverse complement strand
GGTCGATACCCTGATGATGCGCACTGTCGATATCCTGTACGCCCTACCCTTTACCATCCTCACCATCCTGCTCATGGCTTTCTTCGGCCGAAACTTTCTGCTCCTCTTCCTCGCCATTGGCGCGGTGCAGTGGCTCACCATGGCCCGCATCGTGCGCAGTCAGGTGCTGTCCCTTCGCGAAAAGGAGTTCATCGAAGCGGCTTTTGTCATGGGCTTCCCCAAGCACCGCATCATCCTCGGGCATCTCGTGCCCAACGCCCTCGGCCCCATCCTCGTCTATGCCACCCTCACCATCCCCAACGTGATGCTGCTCGAGGCCTTCCTGAGTTTTCTTGGCCTCGGCGTACAGCCGCCCATGAGTTCCTGGGGTCTGCTCATCCAGGACGGCGCAGGGAAAATGGAGGAGTATCCGTGGCTGCTCCTCTTCCCCGGACTGGCCCTTTCCGCCACCCTCTTCGCACTGAACTTCCTCGGCGATGGTCTCCGCGATGCCCTTGATCCGCGTGCCGCCCAGGACTGATTAAGCCCACTTCTTTCGCCGGGTTGATCAAATATTCCTGTTTGCTTATTTTTTACACCCGATAACCCGAAAAAAGGCCCGGATTTTTTGTTAGAATACGCCACCTGCGGTTGTTATTGCGCGTTGCGATTCCGTACAATAGCCTCTATGGAACGTGAGGCGGTCGTGTATCCGCGAGGCGGCCCTTGGCCGGTCCAGCGTGGATTCTCCGAACAGGAGAGCCCCAGCATGGTCTCAAGAAACGTCCTCTTGGCGGTATTAATTGCAACCGGGATGGCCCTTGCCGCCTGGGCTGCACCGTACTCTATTGCCAAGCCGGACGAGCAGAAGATCTTCTACGGTTCTGCGGCCTCGTTTCAGAAGCCAGCCGAGGTGGATTACGCCAAGGTCGTAAAGGCCACGCCAGAATACGCCTCCATCAAGAAAAACAAAATCCAGGAAGGCACGGCCAAGTACTGGATTCTGGTCACTGAAGCCAGCGAGAAGGCTTTGAAGTTCATCAAAAGGGTGGGCAGTCAGACCGACTATGACCTGATTGCCATGAAAGGGTATCTGGGCACTCTGGCCGAGCCCATCCCAGCCGAAGATATCACCGAGTCGGTGCTCAAGGAAATGAAAAAATAGGGGGCGGGGTCTGATTTCGATGTCGATGCGCACGAACAGCCGCTTAGCTGCGGCGTCTGCCTGCCCTGCGCCTGTCCAACGGGCCTTGGGGCCTATCCTCGGTGTCGGACTCATGGTGCTGGGTATGGCCGGGTGCCTCACCCCGCTCGACATGCTCAAGACCATCGGCAAAAACCCCGACTCCACCCACATCCGTTCCGCCAATTCGGAGATGGCGAAGGATCTGGCCGTGGCCCAGCGCCTGGTGGATTCCGCCGACTATTCCCAAGCCGTCACCCGATTGCAGAACATCATCTCGAACAGCCCTGATTCCCCGGTCGCTACCGACGCCTACTACTTCCTCGGCATCACCTTCCATCACAGCGAAGGCTATCCCGATGCCCAACGGTGTTTCGAGGAGTACCTGGCACGGGCCCCAAAGGGCCGCAACGCAAAATCTTCCAAAGAGTACCTCGCCGGTCTTGCTGACTTGCGCACGCAGAACGAAACGGCCATCGCGCAACTGAAAACGCGCCTGACCGATGGTGCCCCGCCAGAAAACGTGCCCGCCGCTCAGTTGGACGAATGGACCAGGCTGGCCAACCTGCTGTGGCAAAACGGCCACTTCGAGGATGCTGGAGCCATTTACAAGCGAATCATTGCCCTGCGTCCAGAATTCGCCAAGGACGAAAAATTCCGCGCACGCGTCGAAATCCGGCCCGACGGCCAGTTCGTTTTGCTCACCCCGCAGGAAATCGAGCGGCGCATGGCCGCCAGCCACCCCGCTCAGCTGGTGGGGGTGGATTCCTTTTCCAGCAAGCGATATCGCGGCTGGGGCTCGAGCATGACCAAGGACGATTTTTACCATGTGACGGGAAAAGTGCTCAACCGGGGCGAGACCACCTTGAATCAGGTCGAAGTCCTCGTTACTATCTATACGTTCGGCAGCTTGGTGCTCGACACCAAAACCGTACCCGTGGGGCGGTTGAATCCGGGCGAAACCCGTCCCTTTAGCATCCGCTTCACGGAGTTGGATACCATTTCCAATGTAGGCCGCTACGAATGTGTGGTATCGTATGTCCAGTAGCGGCGACCGCTTTGAAATCGCCAACAAGAAGGTCAACATGCGAAACGCGCGATATGGAATCCTGATCGGCCTGCTCCTCGCCGCAGGATGGGCTTCCGCCCAGATGCCCCAGGAGGTGAAGGTCTCGGTGAAATTCATCGAGTTCCAAAGCACCAAGACGGGCGACATGGGCCTCTCCGCCTATTTTAAGCGGAAGCAGGAGACCGCATGGGGTCAGACCACCACCCCCAGCGGCATTACCACCGCCGATATCACCTTCCCCAAAGGAAACACCCTCGGCATCAACGTCTTCTTTGACAGGCTCATGGGCCATTACGGCAATTTTGAGCTTGTCCTGCAGGGACTTGTGGATCAGGGTCGCGCCTTTGTGCTGGCCAAACCCCAAGTCTTAGTCAAAGTGGGTTCGGCCACGCCTTCCGTCATTGAAACTACCGAGGCCGTCCCCTACGAAGAAACTAAAATCGTCGGCTACACGCCCCAGCAGGTCACCACCTTCCGGGACACCGGGGTGAAATTTACCGTGAGCGTTATGGCGGTACAGGACGATGACGCCAATCCCGACACCAAGGAAAACAACTTCATCCAGCTTCATGTCGCCGCATCGGTCGATGAAGAGGGACCTCGCGTCCCGGTCGGATTGGATGCCCGTCTGAACAGCGAGGCGGGCAATTTCCTGCGCGTGCCCCAATTCTATTCGCGGAGTATTGACACCACGGTCTGGGTTCGCGAAGAACAGGTGCTTATTCTGGGCGGACTTTATCTCAACCGGAAGTCCAAGGACATCAGTACCCTGCCGGGATTCATTCAGGCGGAAGACTATGTCAATGCCACCGTGCAGCGGTTCTCCCCACTCAAAATACCGGAAATTCCGCTCAGCTCCACCCTCGGCAAGGACAAGACCGACATTCAGCGACGCGAACTCGTCTTCGCGCTGCGTGCCGACCTTTGGAAGCCCACCCAGCTCGTGCCCAACGTCGAGGGTATTGAGGGTGCCGCCGAGGACGACAGCGAAAAGAAGAAAATGCGTCCCGCAGACGTGATCACCGGTGTCCTGCAAGGGATCGGTGGATTGCCCGAGAACGTGGTACAGGGTATCTCGGGTGAAAAGAAAAAGGGAGACGTTTCGGAGAGTCTCGGAAAGGAGAAAGAGGAGAAATGAAGCCCCTCTACGGACGTATACTCCTTTTCGCAGCCTTGATCTTCGCAGGATTCGGCTGGGCACAAGCACCCGCCCCTGCCCCAGCCGCACCAGCCCCAGCCGCTCCGGCTCCGGCTCCGGCACCGGCACCGGCACCAGCCCCCGCGCCTGCCGCCGCAGCAGCACCAGCGCCCGCTCCGGCACCCGCCGCCCCGGCACCGCCACCCCCGCCGCCACCCATCAGTCAGGTGCAGGTGCAGGTCTTCATCAGCGAGACCAACGAGCAGGGTCTGCGCGATATGGGCAACAACCTGGAGTTCAAGCGATTCTTCCGGGGGAAGGAAATGTCGAGTTCGCTGCAGCAGGTGCAGAGTCGCGTTTTCGATCCGCTCAGCGGTAACTTCTTCGGGCCGACCCTGCCCATGCCCGTTGCTTCCGCCCCGGATAACTTCAAGCCGGCCTTGCGCCCCGACAACGACAGCAATCCCCGCACCAGCACGCCCGTGCCCAGCGGGTTCGGCATCAATTCGACCATTCTCAACTCCGATGTGGGCACCCTCGAGTCCACCTTCCGCGCGCTTGAAAACCGGGGCGACCTCGACCTTATTTCACAACCGGAGATTCTGGTGAACAGCGGAGCGGCGGCCACCATCAAGTCCGGAACCCGACTGCCCTACCAAAGCATCATCGGTCAAACCACCGTCAGCAACCTTATGATTGAGTGGAAGGACACTGGCGTAAACATGGTTATTACCCCTACCGTACTGGGGGACGCCATCGGAATCATGTTCACAGAACTCAACGTGTCCGACACCCTCAAGCCGGTGCAATCCCGTGGATTGGAGCTGCCTTCCTTCTCCAAACGCTCCCAGACCGGCGAGGTCGTCGTGCCCAACGGTCAGACCTTGGTGGTCGGTGGACTTTCCAGTCGTTCCATCATCTCCAGCGAGCAGCGCATTCCGCTCCTCGGCGACTTGCCCGTGGTCGGCGTTCCGTTCCGGAAACGCCTGTCCAAGGCCAAAATCACCACCCTGCTCATCTTCGTCCGTCCCACCATCGTGGATCTCCGTGCCCTCTCCAAAGAAGGGGCGAGTGCCATGGAATTCTGGAAAGAGCGCGGCAACTCGTGGACGAACAAAGACCGCATTGAGTCCGAAATCAAGCGCATGGGCGAAGGTTTCTAGCGGCCTCTGTTTATATCCATATTCTACTCGGGTTTGCCATATATTGACATGGGCTCCGGATCCGAAGAAACCGGGTTTTCCACCCTTATTCACAAGTTATCCACAGCCTCTGTGATGTGTTTTCATTGAAATCGGCGACAATGGATATCCAGATTTCACAGTATTAGGGAACCATTAGTCGATTACAAAGTCAATCATTGCAATGGCTTGCAAGAGCCGAAATCGAACTCAATCCGACCCTCCCCCGCAAAACCTCTCGGACGCACTCTTGCCTGAGGCCCCATTTTCTCGGACTTATCCATACCCACATTCCGGGTGACGTTTCCGCCTCAAACACAAGATATTGAGGTGGGAAACGGGGGCGGGTTTCCGCAAAATATGGATGCGCAACCCGACAAAATATCGCGCGAATGAAATACGGCGACCACAATCCATGATTGGGGTCGCCGTACTCCAAATAGCAAATCTCGAACCCTGCGGTTCTGGCAATCCTTAGCGGTACAAAACCTCTCCGCCCCGGCCTTGTGCGATAAGGGAGGTGTAGCTCTTTAACTCGGTCTGGATGGCGGGGTCGGTCAAATCGATGGCCTGCCCGCGCTCGGCGCTCATATAGGCCGCCTGACACAGTTTCGTGACTTCCAGTCCGTACTCAAAATTGAGGTAGCCATTCTTGCCCTGCTTGAAGCAGGCGACGGCATCTTCAATTTCATCGACATACCCGTAGAGATCCGCTTCGTTCGGCTCAACTGCGAGAAGCCCGCGCGTGGCGGTGGATTTTTCAAGCGCCGTTTCGGCGTCCGCCGCGCTTTCGGCGGCCTCATCGCCGATGAAGATTTCGAGTGGCGACTTCAGCGAGTTCAGCTCGAAGGCGTAGCCAGGGCCAAGCCCGTCCATGGTAAGCCGCAGGCCCTGCTTATCGTACATCCACGAATTCGTGAACTGCGCCTGCGATAGTTGGCCGGTCTCTGGATTCTTGAAGGTCACCATGCCGGTGCAGAAGTCCTCTGCCGGCGTTTTGGAATAATCCACGCCCATGCGGTCCAGCAATTGCTTGCGAAATTTTGGGAGACCCCACTTCAGTAACGACGTCACCGCCGTCACCGATACCGGCTCAAGAAAGGTCAATGGCTTGCCCAGCGGCGTCAAGACAAACCAGCCGCACGCGATGCTGTGGCAACCCATGTCCGACAATACACCACCGCCCTGCCGGGTCGGATCCCAGAACCAGCCTTCGTGCGGGCCCGCATGCTCTTCCGCGCTGCGCGCCAGCGCCAGCGGGCCCATGGCCGCCTGCTGCGGAGCCAGTTGTTCCCGCTGGGCGCGAATGCCCTTCATGTGGATCTGGTTTTCGAAATACGCCGTCGGTGTGCCGCACTGCTTGGCCAAATCAACCAACTGCTGCGCTTCGGCGACGGTGCGTCCCAGCGGCTTTTCGCAAATGATCCCCTGCAGTGCCGCGCCTTGCGCGACTGCATCGGTGATTGCCTGCATGATTTGAACGCGCGCAAAATTCGGCGCGAAAATAGCCACGGCGTCCACGTTCTTGCACAGTTCCAGAATACTGCCATAGACCTTGCAGTCTCCGAGGCCATTCTGCCGCGCCACTTCCGCCAATTCCTCCGCACCTTTGAGGGCGTGCACCCCGGCCAGATCCACCCCGCGAATCTGGTGCATGGCCTTCGCCTGAAACTTCGCAAGAAAGCCGGCCCCGATAAATCCCAATCTAAAATTAGCCATCGTCAAACTCCTTCCGCCGGTTGCCCAAAGGCGCAAACCGGACAATGTGATTGAGGGGCATTATAACTGGTGACCCTGCGCCATATGCAATCCCGCCAAGCGCACACGCCTCACGCGAAAACTCCTGTGCCCCGCACTTGATTCCTGTCTTGACAAGCTGCACAATCTTGTAAGAATCAAATGTGGGCCGACTTTGCGCGGCTCTTGCGGAACATCATAGGAGCGCACCATGTCATATCGGAAGCCTCTCGGGCGACGGCAGTTCTTAACCATAGCGGGCGGGGTCGCCATCGGCCTCATGCCTCGCAGGGCCCGTGCCGCGCGGGTCAGCGCGAACGACAAAGTTCGCCTGGCGGTCATTGGCACCGGGGGCATGGGTGGACGCCACGTCGAGGCTCTGGCCAGCAACGAGCAGTGTACACTGGTCGCCCTATGCGACTGCGGCATGGGTCGCTACATGCCTAACTTGGACAAGGTGGAGGCTATCTCTGGAAAGCGCCCTGAAGGTTATCAGGATTTTAGAAAGGTCTTGGATCGGGATGATATTGACGCCATTCTGGTGGCGAGCCCGGATCATTGGCATCCGCTATTGACCATCATGGGGTGTCAGGCGGGCAAGGATGTCTATGTGGAGAAGCCGGTCTGCACCGTCGTGCGCGAAGGACGCGCCATGGTCGAGGCTGCGCGCCGCTATGGCCGCATTGTACAAGCGGGTACGCAGCAGCGTTCCATGCCGGTCTTTCAGAAGGCCATCGAGGTGGTTCGAAGCGGGCAGCTCGGTCAGATCACGAGTGCTAGTGCCTGGATCGGCGCGAACAGCTTCGGCATCGGTGAAAAGCCCTGCCCCGTCCCCAAAGGACTCGACTGGGAAATGTGGCTTGGCCCGGCTCCGCTGGTTCCCTTCTCCTTTGAGCGTTTCGGCGGCTTCATGGGCTGGCACGATTACGCACGCGGCGGACAGCTCACCAACTGGGGCATCCATCTCATGGACATTGTGCAGTGGGGCATTGGTCAGGATCGCCCCTTAAGTGTTCAGGCGCTGGGTGGCAGTTTCCGCGAAAGACCGGGACAGGACAATTACGAAAGCATCGAAGCGCTTTTTGAATACAAGGGCTGCTCGGTCACTTGGGAACAGCGCCACAGTAACGACCATGCGGGCAAAGGATATGGCATCCGCTTCCTCGGCACGGACGGGGAACTGCTGGTGGATCGCGGTTCATTTATCATCCGCAACACCAAGGACAAGAACACCGAATGGGTGGGCGAACCGGAAAAAAGCTGGGCGAACAAGGATCACCACAATAACTTCTTCTCGTGCGTGCGGTCGCGTCGGAAACCGGCGGCGGACATTGAGCAAGGCTTCCGATCCACCTCCACGGTTCTGCTCGCAGGCATTGCGCTTAAAGAGCAGCGCAAACTGAATTGGGACGCGGAGAAAGAGGAATTTGTGAATGACCCCCAGGCGAACCGCCACCTGACCCGTCCCTACCGCGCCCCGTGGCGGCTGGAAGGCTAACCCCCTTAATAAACGCAACCCGGGCGTAATGATTCAACACCGCTTTCGCCCGGGTTTCTTTTTCCGAGATGGTTTAGTAGGTCGCGCCGCTGCTTTCCAGCAGGGATGACATTTCCTCATAGCCCATTAAGGTGGCCACCGACAAGGGGGTAAGATTTCCATCTCCCCGCCAAGGCTGGCTAAGCTCCACATCATGCTGCATGAGACATTCGGCCACATCGGTTCGGCCGTTCAAGGCCGCCCAATGCATGGCTGTCATCCCGGATAGTCCGGGTTCATTAACCTCTGCGCCGTGCTTGAGAAGCGCCTCGATCACATCGAGGTGACCGGAACGGACGGCCTTGTGCAGGGCCGGTTCGCCATTCCGATCGCGAGCGCCCGGGTCAGCACCACGATCCAGCAGTTGCTGAACCGCATCGGCCATACCGAAATATGACAAGGCGGGCAAAGAGCCCGGATCTTCGTTGGGGTCCTCATCTGTTTCTTGGAACAGCATGAGGTGGATGAGCAATTCATGGCCACATTTGATGGCCCGGCTCATCGGGGTCTCCCCGTCGAGATCCATTTTGTAATACCACTGATAGGTCATGTGCAATTCCTTAGTCTGGATATCGACCACATCGCAATAAACTTAAATAAGCATATTGCGTGCCAACGCGAGCATTTCCTAAGAAAATTCGTAAGTCCTTTATTTGCAAGGGCTTTTGAAAGGCTTTCCCCCTCAGCCTACAAATCGCATTTCCGGCAAAAGAACAATAGTTTTTCGAGAATGACCTATTTTTTATGAACTGGAGATAAAATGTTGCCTCTAACAATAGGTCAGGACTTGCCATGGGAGGGGCACAAGGGGTAGGATTTACCCATGATAGAAGTACCGTGTCCAAACTGTGGGTTGACCATTTTGGTACCACCCACCGCGCAGGGGCGCAGCGGAGTCTGCTTTGGTTGCGGACGTCCGCTGCGGGTACCTCAGTATGCCTCCCCCGAGAAGGGTCGCACCCTGTCCTTTGAAACGGGCCAGCGCATTGCCGACCGCTATATCATCGAAGGCCCTTTGGGAAAAGGGGGCATGGGGGTGGTGTACAAGGCGGAAGACACGTTGGTGCAGGAATCCGTGGCGTTGAAGTTCATGAAGCCGGAGTTGCTTCGCACGGAGCGTGGCCAGCACCTCTTCATCCGGGAAGCGCAAGTGGCGCGCCGCCTGCGTCATGAAAACATCGTGGCGGTGCATGATGTGAGTTGGACCTACGATGGCATCCTATACCTGTCGATGGAATTCGCCGCTGGGCAGTCGCTTCGCGAGTTTCTCCGCACCCATCGCATCGAACGTCGACTCATTGATGTCCGCATGGGGGTGCGCCTGATGGGTCAAATGCTTTGCGCGCTGGAGTTTGCCCATCGCTCGGTGGTACATCGTGACATCAAACCGGAAAACGTGATGCTGTTGCCGGGCGAACACATCAAGGTGCTGGATTTCGGTTTGGCCAAAGCGGTGCAGGAGGAAGCCATTGAGAGCCAGCGTTCCGCCGGGCGCTCGAGGAATCTTGTGGGCACCTTGGCCTATGCGGCCCCGGAACAGTTTCGGGCCGTTGAAATTGACGGACGGGCGGATGTTTATTCGGCGGGCTTGGTGCTGTATGAGTTGTTCACCCTGCGGACCCCGCTCGATGAACAGCTTCCGGTGACCAAGGTGCGATCCGATGTCTCCCCTTCCATCCTTGCGGTTCTGGAGAAATCCGTGCGCGAAGACCGGGAACAACGCTGGGCTTCTGCCCGCGAATTTCGCGAGGCTCTTGAGGCGGCCTTTGACAGCTCGTATCAGCGCACGGTGGCGCGCGTGGGCGTTGCCGACCGCGAGGAACCCGTTTCCACCGAGGGCATGATTTTTCAAGAGGGCGGACTCTTCCTGATGGGGAGCAATGAAGACCCCACCGAGTCGCCTGAGGTCGAGGTGCAGGTCGACCCGTTTTGGGTGGATACGCACCCCGTCACCAATGAAGAGTACGAGCGCTTTCTCAAGGCTACGGCCCATCCCGAGCCCAAGTACTGGCATGATCCCCAATTCAACGGCCCCGCGCAACCGGTGGTGGGTGTGAGTTGGTCGGATGCCCGCGACTATGCGGATTGGGCGGGCAAGACCCTGCCCAACGAGGCCCAATGGGAATTCACCGCGCGAGGCAAGGACAACCGGCGGTATCCGTGGGGGAATATGCCCCCGGACACCACCCGGTGCAACTACCGCGAGTATCTGGGCATGCCATCCATGGTTCGGATGCACGAAGGCGGCGCAACACCGGAAGGCGTGGAAGATCTCGCGGGGAATGTCCATGAGTGGACAAGCGATGCGTACGTGCCCTACTCGGCCCAGCGTGCGCGTACGGAGGCCGTGGGCAGTGCGCCACGCAAGTCAGCCCGCGGGGGTTGCTGGAATTCGTCGCCGGAAGAGCTTCGCTGTACCGCCCGCAAAGGAATCTTTCCCGAAGCGCGGGAGGTAACCTTGGGATTCCGTTGCGTGCTTTCCGCATCCCACGCTCACAACCCCGGCGAATAGACTGGTTCAGGGCGCGATTTGTGCAAGCACTTTCAGTGCTTCATTCAGCAGGATGTCCTTGCCTGAATCAAACCGCGCCCGCAACAAATCGAGGGTGAGGGGCACGCGCACATCCGGGGCGATCCCGCCTACGCCTTGTGCGTTGCTGTCCACCAGTATCGCACCCTGTGCATCCAGCGAGCGGCCCACCGGATAGGACAAGGTGATATCCTGCGGTAAATTGATATCGCCACCCACCGCACCGAAAGAACCGTGCGTGCCGGAAATCCCCACGAGCTTCACGTTGGGACGTCCCTGCAATACGCGGGCCAGACCCTCGCCTGCGTTCACCGTGTCGGAATCAATCAATACGACCAGCGGTGCTGAGAAGAAGGGCGTGGCGGGCTCCACCATGATGTGGGCCTCCGGTTGCACGGCAAAGGTCTTAGATTCCGGTGCGTAGAAAGCAGCGTCCCTGTACAGGACGGGCTCTTCCACGAAATAGCCGAGGAATTTGGCGGCCAACTTGTCGTCACCACCACCATTTCCGCGCAGGTCCAGCACCATGCCCTTGCTGCTGCGCTCGACAAAGCCTTCGATGGCCTTCTTGAAAACCAAGGCGGGGTACGGCGTGTTCCAGGTCGGGCCTTCAAAGAAGATGCGCATGTACCCGAAATTCCCGGGCAGGAGACGCCATTGAATCGGGGATTCCAGGGTGCTCATGGTTTCCGGATCGAAAGGGATGTCTTTGAGGGTCTGGTAGTGATCGTCTTCCGCCGGTAGCGTCGAGGAGAGGGTCTTTTCCTCGCCCTCATTCTTGAAGGTCACGCGGGCTTTTTCCCCGATCGGTGCACGAACCAGCAAACGTCGCTGCCACACGCGCCGCCCCTCGGCGGTGGCGGGAGGAATGTCCGCCCACAAAACCGAAGCGTCGGCCAGGGCTTCCTTGATGGGGCGGCCCTTCCACTCGATAATCTCGGCACCCCAGCACATGCCGGCCCGCGCCGCTGGGGCGTCCGCCAGAACCATGTGCGCGACCACCCGACCATCCTCCAGCTCGCTGATGGCCAAGCCATAGGAACCACCAATGGCTGCGTTTCTCAGGGCCTTGTCGGGGGAGATTCGCATGTTGCCATCGGGAATGGAATACACATATTTGCGAACGGCGAGATAGTAGGCAGAGGTATCGTCATGCTTCTGGGCGCGAGAGATTTCCTCCTTGGCGGTGGAACTCAGCGCGTCCCAGTCCACCCCGCGCCACTCGGTGAAAGGATACTCGACGGCAATGCGCTGATGCATCGCAGCAAAGGCTTGGCCCCAATCAAGATTCCCCAAGTTTTCCGAACCGCGATGAAAAATGGGGTTGGTCAGAAAAGAAAAATCCGGCATGGGGATGTTGGGAACCGGCACGTCGATCTTCGTCAGCGGGATGCGGGCTGTGGTGCAACCGCTCACCAAGGCCGCAACCCCGACCACCGCAACAAGCGAAAAAACCGCAAGGAACGCGCGCCTTATTGTGCGAACCTCCGGCTCTTTGCGGTACATGCTTTCTTTCCTCCGACTACAGCCGCACTTGGCTGTGTGACGGTATAATACACTTTTCCCGAAGGATTTGTCGCGTTGACTGCCACTCGCCGGATCAAGGCGCAATTTTGTACGCCGACAGCGTATCTCCATGCCGCAGATAGAGTCGTCCGTTCGCGATGGACGGATGGGCCCAATGCTGTCCCTCACCTTCCTTCAGGACAAAGGAACCGGTTCGCTCAAAGCCTGCAGGTGAGGCCTTCACCAAGCTCACGGTGCCGCTTTTCGGCCCCTCGTACACGTACAGCATACCGTCGGCATAGACCACCACCCCTTCGCCAATCTCCGCCGCCTGCCAAGCCACTTTGCCGGTCGCCATCTCAAGGCAGGTCAATCGGCCTTTGTCTTTGTAGCCGCAGCCGTAGAGATAGCCATCCACCAAGACGACGCCATGGTGCAGGCAATCGAGGCTGGTATCTGCCCACTTCGGGGTCACCGAGGCACCATCCGCCGACAAGGCCAATGCCCCGCCACCGACCCCGTCTCCGGCAACGTAGTAGAGGAGACCATCCGCATACAGGGGCGTCACGGCGTGGATGTTCCACGGGGCTTTCTGCGCAAAGGTCCAAAGTACCGCGCCGGTCTCCGGATCCGCACCCACAAAAAATCCGCCCGTGGCGTTGGTCAGGATACGACGACCCTTGTGCGAGATGATGGCCGCAGAGCAATACGACGCCTTGTCACCGAAACCCTTGGTCGTCCAGACCGTCTCACCGGTCATTTTGTCGAGGGCGGCCATTCCTGCGTCCGGGCCACCTGGTGTGCAAATGACGCGGTTCCCGTCAATCAGCAGGGATTCCGCATAGTGCCACATGGGCAGGGAGGCACCGAAGCGCGCGACGATATCCACCGACCACAAGGGCTTTCCTGTTGTGAGGTCGAGGCAACACACCGTGCCCAAGCCGGTCAAGAGGTAGAGACGGTTGCCATCCAAGGTGGGGGTTGAACGCGAGCCCGGTGCCTGTTTTTCCCGAGTTTCCGGGCCATAGCTGATCTTCCGTTCTATGGCTCCATCGAGGGCCAACACGGAGACTGCACCGACCTCGTTCTCCATACCGGTCACATAGATTCGGTCCCCGGCAATCGATGGGGAGGCATAGCCCGCGCCAATGCCCTTTACGACCCAAGCCTGCTGCGGGCCGCCTTCCGGCCACGACCTGAGCAAACCCTTTTCATCAAATTTCCCGTCGCGTGCGGGGCCTCGGAACTGTGGAGAATCCCCGGCGGTGGCCCACCCCGCAGTAAAAAGCACAAGAAGAAGAATCGTTATAGTTCTCATATTCGGCCCTTTCCTTAAGCAGTTCTGGCATTGTACCTGTATCAACCCCGCCGGACACCCAGCGACAACACGGCGCGCAATAGCCTTGGCGTGTGTCTGGCCAGGCGCACCAGCCATTTCCCGTGCTGGCTCAACACAATCTCGGGGCGGCGGCGGTATAGGGCACGGACACTCTGGCGTGCAGCCTTCTCTGCCGACATCACCAGAAAACCGGGAACGGGATCCGGGGTGCCCACATAGTCCCCGGCGTTGTTCACGCTGCGGATTTCACTTTCCGTGAATCCCGGATTGATGCAGGTGACCGAAACGCCGTGCGCGAGGCAATCGTAGTAGGCGGATTCCGCAAAACCCACCAAGGCAAACTTGCTCGCGCTGTACGCCGAGGTAGCGGGTGAACCCATGCGACCGGAAACACTTGCCACGGCGGCAAAGCGACCGTGGGATTCTTTGAGCTGGGGCCAGACCGCATAAAAGGTATCCACGGCACCAAAGAAATTGGTTTCAAACTGTCGCCGGAAATCTCCGGTGGAAAGTTCATCGACCGGCCCGGCGACCCCGAATCCCGCATTGGCGATAGCGATGTCCAGATGCCCAAATTGCGCCACAGTTTCCTTTACCGCTGCATCGAGGGCGGCGCGGTCACGCACATCGCAGGCCAAGGGAATCGCTTCGCCGCCTTCCGCGCGGATCGTGGCGCACACCGATTCCAGCCGATCCAAACGCCGGGCCAGCACCGCCACGCGCGCGCCACAACGCGCCAGCTCCACCGCGAGGGCCGCACCGATGCCCGATGATGCGCCGGTGACCAAGGCCGTCTGTCGAGCGAAAAATGTGCGGCTCATGAGGCGTAGTAGGCCCGTATGGATTGGAACAGCGCTTCGGCGTAGGCTTGCCGCCATGCCGGATCGGCGAATCGTTTCTGGTCGGATGCGTTGGTCAAATTACCGGTCTCCACGAGGATTTTTACAGGAATCTTGTTGTAGCGGATCACCGCAGGCAGGTACGCGTTGTTGCGGCTCTTGCGGATAACGTTGAGAATGGGGTCGCCCGCATCATGCACCGCAATCGGCGGTTTGCTGCCCTTGAGCTTGCTGACCACGATATTCGCAAAGGTGGTGGACAAGGCCTCGTCCCGCCGACGCTCTCGCGGGGTGGTGGTGATGTTTGTGACGTTGCGGCTCTCTCTGAAATTTCCATAGATGGCGTTCTTCGAGCGACCGTTCCCCTCGCGATAGCGCGCGCCGGGCACATAAATCATCGTGCCGTGCAGCCGGGGATCGAGGCTGTTGCAATGGATGCTGATGAAGACCACATTGCGCTCGTCAGTTCCCGCCGCCTTTTCCTTCTGCAGCAGGGCATTCGTCACGGTCCAACGAAGATTGGCGGAGATTTCCGCGTCCTGATTGGGATAGGGCGGCGTGGTGAGGACTCGTTCATCCGTATCGTGCGAAAAGCGCGTTGCGTTGGATTCCTTGTAGCCCTGATCGGGATCCTCCATGGTGACATCAACCTTGGCGCTCGACTTCTTCTCCAGAATCTTCTTCAGGCGGCAGAGAATGTCGTAGTTGATTTCATCTTCGTAGAGGTTTTTCTCTTCCACCGCCGCACCGTGGTCGCGACCACCATGCCCGGAGTCCAGGACGACAACCACCCCGCGCAGGTCTTTGGAGTGGACATGTTCCGCTTCCAGTCGCTGCGCCTCCTCGCGAACGGCCTCGTATTCGGAACGGCCCTCACTGCCCTCGGGTTGGTAGCGGTCGGACAACATTTCCATCGGGATTTTGACGGGATCGCCCGCTTCCATCTTGCGCACATCCGCGATGCCACTGCGTTTCTGGATCGTGTCGCATGCCTCCAGAATGTCCGAATTCTCGCGGTAGTCGGTGAAGCGCACCACCACCGAGGTATAGAGGGCCTCACCTTTTTGGATGCGGTACAGGGCAAAGGGCCCCTGCTTGTCCTTGCCATATTCAAGCGTGGCACCCCCCTCCGGCGTGGGGGGGGTGTCGCTCCCCTTGCCATCGGAAATGCTCGCGCCGAGGTCCGCCTCTTCCGGCTTTTTCCGGGGGGGGGACGGCGAGCGAAAATCAGACTTCAGCAGTTCCAAGGGAATGCGAATCTTCTCCCCGACCCCCAGTTCCTTCCCCGCTTTTCGGTTGACCGGGTCTTCCATGACCTGACGCTGATTGGTGCCCAGACCGGTGAGCCACTCGCAAAGCGTCCACCAGTTTTCCACCCCGTCCGCACCGCCAAAGACCACCGTATGCCACCAGCCCTGCTTGTCCACATAGTCATCCGGAAAGACCGCCTCGAGGGTTTGACGCTGGGCCTTGCCCGTGAGCTTTTCAAAGGGAATGGCCACCATTTCGCGCCCCTTGTACTGGGTCCACAGCTTGGGATCGGCCAGATACGGCGCAAGAAAGGTCTGTGTGGATTCCGAGCCGGGCAGCGTGCATTCGATATAGAGGAGCCGCCCCCCCTTGGCGCAGGCATCCACCCCGGGAGCCAATTCCCCACGCAAAAGCATGGCCGCCCCGGCCGGTAGTGCAGCCAGCAGCAGCAAAAGGCCGGGCAGTACCGCCCAGTTACGCCATTCAATCCTCAGAAACAACAGTTTTTCTCCACAGATCGCGCCCTCGCGCCGGAAACGGATGGTATCATTCTGCCCGTGGGAATCACAATAGGCGGTGTTTTGGGTTCATTCCGTTGTTGGTGTTGGTGCTTTGGCAGCCGAGGTCGTCTGCCCTTTCTCCCCTCGGCCCCAAAGGGGCCCAACATAATAGCCGTGGGCAACGCCCACGGTGCAGTAACCAATGCTATCCAACCCTGAAGGGGTTGAACAAAACACCCACCCACAGCCAAAGCGCCGTCTAAGGTCGGCGCACTCCAAATAGGTTTTCAAGAAACCTTAACCCACACCCCTCATCACATCAATAGCGACAAGCTGCGTCATCCACCCTCCGTGCCCTCTGTGTCTCTGTGGTGATGGAACTGCTTTCCTGCCCTGCGCTTTGCTCTTCATAAATTAAGCGGTAAGGTGGAGCCCCTCCCGCTGGAAACTGAAGTGAACGCCGGGGACTGTTCCTAGTATGAAACTCGCGGATGCCGTGGGACGGCATCCGCGAGGGGGCGTAGAAGCTCTAGCAAACCTGCTTAGTGGCAGGAAATGCAGCGCACGGAACTGTTGTCGAAGTGCGGGGGACGGCCCGGGGTGCCCGGGTGGCACGAGCTACAGGGCGTGGGGTATTGGCCCAGCTTGTGCGGCGAGACGGGGGCTTTTTCGTGGTCGATATCTTCGTGGCACACGGTGCAATTCTGCGCGCGAGTGGGCGGGAAGTGGCAGGCTTGGCAATGGCGTCCGTTGCGACCTTCCCAGGAACCGCGGTGACTGCTGGGTTCGGTGTTTTCGTGGCAGCGCTGGCACATGTCTTCTTCGTGGCACACGGCGCACTGGCGACGATCCCAGGTGGCGCGCTGGCCGTGGGTGTCATCACGCCAGACGGCGGTATGGCTCTTGGGCTTGGTCACACGGTGGCAGTCTGAGCAGAACTGTTCGTCGGTATGACACATGCCGCAGTAGGCTTTGTCCTTCTGGAATTCGCGGCCGTGAATCTGTTGCCAGATGTCGGGGGAATCGTGGGCGATGCGCGCGCCGTGGCGGGTGGTGGGTCGCGTGTTCTTCGAGATTTCCTTGTGGCAGGTCTGGCACTCGGTCAGTTTTCCGCCCTGTTTGGTGTGGCAGTCGACGCAGAAGGGCATGAGCTGTCCGGACGGCAGGAACTGCTTGTCCGGGTCGATGTGACAGGACTTACAGGGCACTTCCTTAGCAACGTGGGGCGCGTGGTCAAATTTTATCTCTTCGGACAAGGTCTTGGGCCGGGGTTTGATCTCGTAATCGGCGTTCGTATGGCACATGCCGCATTTTTTGGGATCGGGCTTGTCCACGTCGATCTCGTGGCAGGTCTCGCAGGTGCCATGGTTGGGATAGGCCGGGCCTTCGGCCTTGATCTCGTGGCAATCGGTGCAGGCGGTATCCTGCGTATGGGGTTCGTGGGGAATGTTGACGCCCCGGTCATGTCCCGGATGCGTGGTCACCGTTTTGACGGTGGCGCATGCCGCCACAAAGACACTCAATAGAATGACGGCAGCCAGTGGACGGTGTCGCCGAACGAGGCGCAAACCACGCACTGCCAAGCCCGCCCGGGCTTCTTCCGTATTCGTCACTTCCGCGTCACTTCCCAAAGGGCCAAACTGCCACTTCATATCATCCACCTTCCGTTTCCTTGGAACTGTTGTCTCACCTCGCTAGAAGCGCACCATATAGCCCGCGCGCAACCGCCAGTAGGGGGACTCGGGGGAGTCATCCTGCTCGTACCGGATGCTGGCTGTGAGTTCTTGATTTGCACACACTGTCCAGCGCAGCTTGCTGTAGAGCGAGTGAACGTTTTCGTGGGAGTCAATCGACCAGAGGCCGCCCCAAGGCGTACGAATGCCTGAGGCCGGAAGGCCGGGAATGAACAGGGCGGACAACTGGGACAGGGTGTCGGGCAAACTGTCGTAGACGGCAATCCGGTCTTCGTAGCGTTGAAAGTCGGCACCGAGCGAAAGTTTCAGCGTCTTCCAATTTTTTGCGACTTCACCGGTAACCGCCCACGTCCCTTCGCCACCTTTTACGTGGTAGCGCTCGAGGGACAACTCGGTGTCCAGGCCGGGCATGATATCCTGCACACGGCCAACCAAGGCCAGACGCTTGTAGTCGCGGTTGCGCGTTTCCCAGTTATCCTCGGAGGCATTGTGCAATTCCGCTTCGAGCGACAGTGAGGCTTTCTTGCAGAACTCTTTTGTGAGAACCAGTAGATAGTCGTCGTATTTCTCGTAGGTTCCCAGAATCTCGGAGAATCCGGTCAAGTCACTGACGCGCTCGCCAATGGAGTTCAATTGGCGGCGGTAACGCAGCTCGTAGGAAAGGCCCCAGCAATCGGCGATGCCGGTCAGATCCAGCAGCAGTTCATCGCCTTGGCCGTCAACCGTGGTGATGCGTCCGTAAGCCGTGGCGTTCTTCCACAGATCCTGCGACAGGCTGAAGGAAAGGCGTGTGTTTTCAATCTGGCTGGTCTCTTTACGCATATCGTAGAGGTGGATGGCTTGCCAAGCGGGTGCAATAAAGGAGACCCACTCCTGCTGGTGATCCTGACCCCAGAAAAGGTCCATGCCAAGACGGGTGGTGGCCCACGGACGGAAATTCATCCCGCCGCCCATGGCCAAGTCTTCGTGGGTGTCTTCATAGACCGAGGCGCGTGCACCCGCGAAGGCGTACCAATCCCACAGGTCGTGCTGCTGGCTGAAATAGAGTCCGTCAATCCGGTTGCAGGCAACACCATCGAGAATCTGTTGGCGACCAAGACGCAGGACGGATTTGCCCCAGACATCCTTCACTTCGGCATACAGATTGAGCAGGCGGGCGCGTACATCGGAGTCGTAGGAGTCGTTGATGCTGCGTAGGGAACTATCATCTGGCTCTTTGCCATCGAGATCTTCCTGCGTCCACAGCAAGCCGCGCAAGTGCAGGCGGTCACTATTGCCGGGGCGGACATCGAGGCTCAGGGTCTGCTCAAGGTCCATGTCAGACGCGCCGTGCGCCCAAACCCCGTCAAACTGGTTCGAGAACGAACCTTTGACCCGAGGTGTCTTGGGGGCCTCCGGTGCGGCCTTCTCGGCCTTGGCGGCATCCTCAGCAGGCTTTTCAGCCGTGGCATCCGGGGCCGCAGCCGCATCTGCGGCGGGCTTTTCCGAGGCGGCGGCTGGAGCGTCTTCGCCCCAAGCCCCAAGCGAGCCCGCGCCCAGTCCCAAAACGCCTATTGCGAGCACGGACAACCATACCCGCACTCCTTTTCGTCGCACGATTTTATTCGTCATCGTTCCTCAGCTTCCGCAGCGCACTGCATAGCAACCAGACAGCACGGCCTCCCCAGCCGTGCTATCCCATGGGCCTTTACTTCATAACCCAGACCGCATCACACGATACGCTTCGAGTGGCAGTTTGCGCAAACTGTCCCGAGATTCTGTGTGGGCGAATGGGGATTCTTGTGACAAGTACTGCAGGGTCGCCCCTGATCAACCACATGCTCGTCGTGCACCTCGTCTGTGGGGAACCCATGACACTGGGTGCAAAGATTCGCCGGCGCTTGGGCCGCCAGGAAATTGTGGCAATTGGCGCACTTCTTACTCTTGTGGTCTCCGGCGGCTAGAGACTGGGCCACCCCGGCGTGACAGGTGCCGCAATTAGTACCCAACCCGGCGCGTGGTGCGTGGGGGCCATGACAGATGGTGCACTCAATGGTCTGGGTAGTGGCATGCGTGGTGTGCAGCAGTGCATCTGCAGGTGCCGCATGGCATTGCGTGCAGAGATTGGCAGGCTGCGGCGTGGTGGCCAGGAAATCATGGCAGTCGGTGCAGGTCTTGGTCTTGTGGTCGCCAGAAGCCAGTGTCTGCACCTCAGCCGCATGGCAAGTGGCACAAGTTCCCGCCAAGTTGGCACCCGGCGCATGGGGACCGTGACACGAGGTGCAGGCCAAAGCCTGGGTGGTGGCGTGTGCGGTATGCAGCAGACCATTGGTCGGTGCCGCATGACACTGAGTGCAAAGCGTCGGGGGCGGCGGCGTGGTCGCGAGAAAATCATGGCAGTCAGTGCAGCCCTTCGTGGCATGGGCACCGCTGGTCACGGTTTGCGCTTGTGTCGCGTGACAGGTGGCGCACTTGGTTTCGGGTCCGGGGGCGGCGCCGTGGCCGCTGTGGCAAGCATTACAGGCCAGAGACTGAGCACCCACGTGGGTCGTGTGCAGCAAGCCGTCCGGTGCCAGCGACGCCGTACCCGCAAAGTCATGGCAGGCACCGCAGGCCTTTGGATCCCCACCACCCTGAACGATTTCCTGAGTCTGAGACGCATGGCAGGTGGCACATTGGTCGATCGGGCGCACGCCGGAACCGTGAGTACCGTGGCAGACGTTGCAGGCAAGACCCTGCGTGATAGTGTGCGTGGTATGCAAGGCCCCTCCAGATGCCGGGGACTCGGTGCTGGTGAAACTGTGACAGGTAGTGCAACCCAGCGGATCGCCACCATTTTGTGTAACTTCCTGCACCTGAGTGCCGTGGCAAGTAGCACAAGTGGCCGTCAAATTAGCCAGCGGGGCGTGGGGCGTGTGACACGCGCTGCAGGCCTGGGTCGTGGCGTGTGCCCCGTGCAGGACGCCCGCAGGCAAGGTCGTGTGACACTCCGTGCAAGATTTTGCGGGTGTAGGCGTG
>CAIZGN010000082.1 GCA_903932505.1 Candidatus Hydrogenedentota bacterium | reverse complement strand
AGATTCTCCAGCAGGAATCTTTGTACATTCCCGCCCATGATGCCTTTTATCTCTGGCGCGGAAAACCCGGCGTTGAGTAGACCCTCAAAGAGGGTCGGCAGACCGGTGACGTCAAAGGGGGCGGTGGTTGCCCCGTCAAAATCAGAACCGAGCGCCACATGTTCCGCACCGAGCAGGTCCACCGCATATCGAATGGATTTCACGATATGCGGCACGTCGGGTGCCCCTACGGCTGCATCCCAGAAACCAATGCCGATAATACCGCCCTTTTCCGAGATGTGCCTGGCCTGCGCATCCGCGAGGTTGCGCGGGCTGTCCGAAATGCCGCGCAGGCCGGTATGCGAAAGCAAGACCGGCCGGGTGACCACTGACAGTACATCATCGATTGTTTGTTCTGAGGCATGCGCCAGATCGGGGATGATTTTGAGTCGCTCCATGAAATCAAGTGCCTGTCGGCCCAAGGGCGTGATTCCGCCGTTAGACAGCCCCTGCGAGGAAGCCGCGAGTTCGTTGTCGTGGAAATGGGTCAGACTAAGCACGCGATATCCTGCGTTGTAAAGCACGCGGATGTTCTCCACGTCATTCTCCATGCAATAGAGCCCCTCCGCACCCAAGATGGCGGCGGTGAGTGCGGGATTCTTCGCGCGGAGTGTTATAAAGCGCTGAATGTCCGCGCTGGTGCGCAAGATGGATAGCGTGCCGTTCGATTGTTGAACCGCCTTCTCCAACAATCCCGCCATGTGCAGGGCGCGCGCGCGGGGACTATACCATGTGGCCAAGGGCCATCCTTGGAAGAAATTGTACACGCCGAGCACATCCAAACCCGGAGAGTTTCCGTCTGGTTTCCTTTGCAGTGGCACCCGGTTGACGGTGTAGAAGAATTCGATGGCCACGTTGCCCTCGAGAAGGCGCGGAATATCCACATGCCCGGCGGTTCCTCGTTCTGCGAGGTTGCGGGGCCACATGAGCGCGTCGCAGTGCATATCGGCGACGAAGGTGGAAGCGTAGGATGCGCTCGAGGGTGCAGACACGGTATAGGGAGCGGGGGAGACGGTGCGGTTATAGTGCCGCATCACCCATCCGGGCATCCATACATACATCAGCACGAGCACGAGAGCGGCCACGAGAACCAGAACCGCGCCGACTTTTCGGAGGAGTGTTGTTTTTGTCGCGTTTTCGCTAGTCATGTTTTTCGATTTTGCTGGCGGCTGCGTTGGCCAGCAGCATTACCTGACGGCTTCCCACGTCTTGATGGCGGAGCAGCAGAAGGTCGCGCGCGGCGGGATGCAGGGCCAGAATCCATCGCCAGTCCTCTTCCTGCACCAGGCACAAAGCGGGCCGCTCGCGCGCGAATTGGGTAAAGAAAGCATCCAGCTGGCCACGCAGCGCTTCCTCGAATTTGGTGCGCATTTCCGGCTCCACCCCGGATTCATCCACGGCCTTCTGCAGGGCGGTACCCAACGCCTCAATTTCGGTAGGGGTCAGGCTGGCGAAACTGGCAACGGGCACTGTGCCCGCCGCTTTGGAAATCACACGGAGGAGTTTGCGCTGTGCCTCGCCAATCTCGCGCAAGGTGTGGCCCTGCGGATCCATCGGCAGCATGTCGCACAAAACGGGAGTGTGGAGGTGCTTGGAATAGAACACATACTCTTCCCGGGAGAATCCAGCAGAGTAGAGGTCATAATCGACACCAGACTCGCTCCATGCGCGGGGAATCGCGCAGATGTTTTTTGCGGAGGTGAAGGGATTGATAACCGGGAAGGCGACCCCGGCGGTCAAAGTTAACACGAGGGCCATCTGGACGGCCATAAGCTGATGCAGCCGCTTGCCGTTTTCAGACCACAGATGATACACGGATATACCCGCCATAATGCTCATCATTGCTGGAAATATCCACAGGGTGGGTTTCCATGCGTCGCGATACTCAGGCATCATCAGCAGGGCGAGTGGTGCCGCACCGAGCACCAGCAAGAAGAGCGTCCACAGGATGGCGAGGCTGGTCCGCGCGCGGTTCTTTTCGCGCCCCATAAAATCGAGGATGCCGCAGGCCAGGAGAATACCCAGTGTTGGGGCGAGCGGGAGCAGGTATATCTGTCGTTTGCCCAAAGCCGCCGAAAAGAACAGAAAAGCCGGAACCGTCCAGCACATCAGCAGGCGCATACGGTCGCCATCCCGGCGTTGTTTCCAGGTCCAGACGACCGCCCACGGGAGAAACAGTGACCAAGGCATCCAGTCGATGGGCAGCTGGATGAGGTAGTACCAGGGCATCTGCACATGGTTGACCCCGCCAAAGCGTCCGATGGTCTGGCGAAAGAGGTTGGAGGCGATGGCGGCATGGGCGTCCGGT
>CAIZGN010000081.1 GCA_903932505.1 Candidatus Hydrogenedentota bacterium | reverse complement strand
CGTTGAGGAATTTGTAGGTTTTTTCATAAATGTCGGGGAACTCATGCTTGATGAAAAGCATGTGTGCGGCGGGATCTTTGCCTGTGGCGGAGGGAATGCCGCCGGAGAGGCGCAACCAGCGGAGTAGTTTGAGGGCGTCAACGCCCGCCACGCGAATGAAGCCTTGGGTGATTTCCTTGAGATGCTCGGCACCGCGCGCGTCCATCCACAAGATGGCATTCATGAGATGGCGGCCTTGTTCGTCAACCGCGACGGTTCCCTCACCCTGGGTGCTGCAGCATATTGCGGCGACCTGATCGGGAGTTGCCACGCCGGAAGCCATGAGTCGTGATGTGGTCTTGAGCAGTGCGTTCCACCAATCGCTGGGGTTCTGCTCTGCGCCGCCGCCGGGTAGAAAGGTTGTCGTGACCGGTTCGGATTCCCACTGAAGCACCGCGCCGCTCAACGACACGATCGCCGTCTTGCAGGCGGAAGTGCCGAGATCCACGGCGAGGACATAGGGGGGGTGGGGCATGTTCCGGTCTACTCCTTATTCCTTCGAAAGCAAACGGTCTTTTCGGGCGATTTCCGCGTCCTGCTTGGCGGTCACCAGGCCGAACAGCGCTTGGGGAATGGGATCGGGCAGGACCGAAATAGGTTTGCCTGCTGCGAGGGCACGCCAATAGATGGCGGCGACTTTTTCCAGTAATTCGGCGTATTGCACGGCCTTGTCCAGCCGGACGCCGATGCTCAGAGCCCCATGATTCTGCATGAGGTAGCAGTGATTCCTGTTGTCGAGCTTGGACACCACGTTGGCGAGCAACTCGGGGCTGCCGGAGAGGGCATAGGGCACAACTTCGACGGTCGGTCCGATGGATATGGCCACTTCGTCGAAGAGCGCGGGGATGGGCTCGTTCAGCACGGCGAAAACGCTGGCGTAGGGTTGGTGCGTGTGAACGACGGCGTTGACATCGCGGCGGTGACGGTAGACCGACAGATGTAGGGCCGTTTCCACGGAGGGTTCGTGCGGGCCCTCGATGCGGCGCTGTTCCATATCGACTACGCAAAGGTCGTCTTCGGTGAGATTGACGTAGGGCATACCGGAGGGGGTGATCACCACGCGATCCTCGCCCTCGATCAGCACGGACACATTGCCACCCGAGCCGGATTGGGCTCCGAAATAGCCCTGTTCAGCTAGGGATTGACATGCTTCCAACAATTCACGCTTGTATTGGGTGTACACGCTTTATATTCCTTATTGCACGGGTTCCAGACAGCGCAAGACGCGTGCGAAACGCTCTGCCGCACTGTCTATGACCTCGTCGGTGTCTGCCATGCTTGTATAGAGTCGGCTTCCAGCGACGGTGATCAGTCCCTCGGCGGTGTAGGCCGCACCGATTTCCTGGGCGGTTTTCTTGCGCTGGGAGACCTTTTGGAAGAAGTCGGGGTCGGTCATGTCGAGCAGCAACACGCCATGCGTCTCCAAGTGAATGATCGAGCCGTGGTTGTAAAAGAAGAAGGGGGCGTCGAGTTCGTCGAGGACTGCCAGTATTTTTGTCCCCAGCCGATCCGCTGCGCGGGCGGCTTTTTCGGGCGCTCCGGTTCGTTCCATTTCGAGCAGGGCGTAATAGCCCGCCGCAGCACTCATGGGATTTGCGGAGAGTGTGCCGCCGACCAGGGTGCGGCTTTGTCCTGAGCCGATGCCTGCGGAGAAGGTACTCATGACGTCCGCCCTTCCACCGACGCCACCTGCGGCCGGATATCCGCCGGCCACGCATTTCCCGAAGACGGTCAAGTCGGGCCGGACGTCAAAATAGGCTTGTGCGCCTCCGAGTCCGAGGCGAAATCCGGTGACGACTTCATCGAAGACCAAGAGGGCACCGAACTCGTCGCACAATGCGCGGGCGCGGGCGTTGAAATCGCGATCCACCGGTCGGGTACCGCTTTCGGGGCCGATCGGCTCAAGAAGGACAGCGGCGGTGCCACCGGCGCGTTGATTGCGATCGAGCAGGGCATGCAGACCGTTTTCGCCATCGATATCGTTGGGATAGATTTCCTGGGTATGTGCGAGAGCCTCGTCGGGGATGCCTGCGGCCTCGAAGGAGCCGGTACCGGGGATGCGGGTGCCGAAGACGAGCGAATCACTCCATCCGTGGTAGGCCGCGCCCACCTTGATGATTTTTTTCTTTCCGGTGAAATTGCGGGCGGCGCGAACGGCGGCCATACAGGCTTCCGTGCCGCTGCCGAGCATCCGAAACATCTCCACCGAGGGCATGTAGCGGTGAATTAATTCGGCCAGCTTCCACTCGTATTCGTGGAAAAGGCCGGTGGCCGGGCCGCACTCTTGCAGGACCTCCATGACCTTCTCACGCACGGGCGCGTAGTTGTGTCCGAGGACGGAAGGGCCACCTCCCTGAAGAAAGTCGGTGTAGCGGTTCCCATCGGTGTCCCAGAGATAGGGGCCATCGGCCTTGGCGATGCTCAGGGGAAAGGGATGGTTGAAGGCGAGGTTATGCTGGATGCCCCCGGGAATATACTTGGCGGCCTCTTCGAGGCTGCGTTTCGAACGGATGCATTTCGTTTCGAAATAGTCGAGCGTTTCCCGCATTTTTTCCGCGTTGACCGCATAGGCAGGTGCATCCGCCAGACATTTTGCTTGTTCTGCTAATCGCTTTGCGTCCGGCCAATGCGACAAGACGCTGTCCTGTTCCGTCATTCAATCATCTCCAAACGTCGTTTCGGCACGCGTATCATGATTCATTGTTCGGCGTCTTTTCAATTAGAAATCGAAATGGGCAAATGGGAGGGCAAGGCTCAAACCCCGTTGGGGGCCATGAGATTCCAAGTCTCTCCAGCTTTCAGCGTCCGCTCCACGGGCTTGCCGGTTTTGGGCGACAGGATGCGGCACAGGCCGCCTTTCTCCGAGGTGACCGTGCATTGTGTCACCTGACCCGCCTTGCGTTCGGCCGACACGAGGAATGCGCCTTGGGCGCGGAGTTGGGTGAAGGCGCAGTCCTTCCATGAGGCTGGAATGGCGGGGAATAGCTCGATGGTTCCGGTGTGGCTTTGGAGGAGCATTTCCTGAAGACCGGCTGCGAAGGCGAAGTTGCCTTCGAGCGTGAAGGGGCGGTAGGTGAAGCTGCTGTAGCCTTTGCCGGATTGGTCTCCGTTGCAGTGGAAACTGTTTCGGAGTACGAAGGCATTGGCAAAGGTGTCGAGGGCTTGGGCGGCCTTTTCTCCGTCCTTTGCGCGGGCGGCGATGCTGGCCAGCCAAGAGAACGAGTAGCCGCACCATGCCTTCGTGCCCAAACGGTCGAAGTCCTTGAGGGATGCATCGATGGTTCGCCGGGCCTCATCGCCCTGGGACACGTCAATCAAGCCGAGTGGATGGATGGCCATGAGGTGCGAGAAATGGCGGTGGGATTCCTTGAGGGGGATATCGCGCGCGACGAGCAGTCTACCGTCTTCGCCGAGGGCAAAACCGGGGAGGGTGTCGGCGACGCCTTTCCAGCGGGCGGCTTCGTCGGTCTTGTTCAAGGCCGTGGCCATCTCGGATGCGGCACCCATGAGCCAGCGGATGAGGGCGAGGTCGTAGTTGGTGATGGAGGGGAACCACGCCTCGGGGCGGTTGTCGTTGATTTCTGGGGAGGAGCTGAGTGGGAGGGTACGCAGACCGTCGGGGCCGCGTTCGGCCGTGACGGCTTCGAGGAAGGTCGCACAATCGCGCAGGTAGGGATAGGCGCGTTCTTTGAGGAATTGGGGATCGGCACTGTACTTCCATTGCAGGTAGAAGTGGTGGGCGAGCCAGGCGGCGGTGGTGGAGGAATGGGTGTATTGCCGCCACCCGCCAATCTGGCGGTTCTTGAGGTCGGCGGTCATGGGAACATTCATGCCGGGCATGCCGAAGAAGCGTTGGGTCCAGTCTTTGCAATTGTCGCGGGTGTTCCACAGCCAATCGAGGTAGTTGCGGCCTTCATCGAGACGGTTTCCGCTGTAGCAGGGCCAATAGGATAATTCGGTGTTGAGATCGTGGTGATAGTCGCCCTTCCATGGGGGCAATTTTCCATCGTCGGCGGTCCAAGGGCCTTGCAGGGTAATGGGCGGTGCATTCAATCGACTGGCGGCACCGAACTTGTAGGTATCGAGGAACCACTGTCGCTCGATGGTTGGAGCCGGCACGGCGACGGAGGATTTTTCGTAGTACTGTTGCCACCATGCCTCGTGTCCTTGGCGAAAACTCGCGTCGGCATTGAACACGCCTTCGACACGTGTTTTGGCCACGGCGAGCCAATCGGCACCTTCGTTCTTGGAGGCGACGGTCCATGCGCCGAGCCAACCCTCTTTCGTTTCGCGCCAAGCGAGATAGACGGCGAACTGGAATCCATCCCAGCCTTCCTGCTCATAGGCCATCCACTGGGGGCCTGCACTTTCCTTCGGGGGGGGATAGCCGAGTTGGTTGAGGCTTCCTGCGACGATGGCGGGAGCCTTGTTTTCGGATTGTCCGCCACCAAAAGCGGGTGCCAAGAGTTTGGGGTGGATTGGTGCGCTGCCGGTGTAGCGGATCATGCCTACCGGCTCTGTGGCATGAATCCAGACTTGGAGGTTCGCGCCGCCAGCGAATTGGACGAGGGCATCGGCATGGGCGAGGTCGAGCCGGGCCTGTTGAAAGGCGGGCTTGCCGTCGATGGTGAGTTCGATACGTCCGGCGGGAATCTTGGTGGGTGCGGGTCGGTTGTAGGGGTCGTCGTAGAGTTTGAGCAGTTCGGGGGTGCGTCCGTCCTTTTCCCATTGTCGCATGGTGGCGTATTTATAATTCTCGCTTGAGAATTCCGGGACGGGTCGCAAGTCCCAAAGGTCGGTGCGGTCGAGCGAGATTTTGAGGGGTGCGCCGTCGCCCCAGACGAGTGCGCCGAGCACACCGTTTCCGAGGGGGAAAGCCTCGTCCCACACGGTGGCGGGGGTGGTGTAGAGGAGGTCGTGGGCGGGTTGCGGCATCGGCATGCCGAGGGCGATGAGCACGAGTAGCGAGTGCATGGGGTATCTCCTTGCCGTGGGGTGACCGTTTATTTTCGTGTGAGGCAGTGTAGGGTTTGGGTCGCGGGCGGGTCAAATTCGGGGGATATGGCAAAATGGTGACTCGCAACCGCAGTCCCAATGGGTTAGGGGTTGGCGGGGATGCGGTCGAGGTTTTGCTGGAT
>CAIZGN010000080.1 GCA_903932505.1 Candidatus Hydrogenedentota bacterium | reverse complement strand
CGCACCGCCGGCCGGAACGCCGTCGGCGTCATCCTCACCGGGATGGGCGGCGACGGGGCCCAGGGGCTCCTGGCCATGCGGGAGGCCGGGGCGCGCACCATCGCCCAGGACGAGGCCAGCTGCGTGGTCTTCGGGATGCCCAAAGAAGCCATCGCAGCTGGCGCGGTCGACTATGTCCTGCCTCTGGACAGCATTCCCGAAAGAATGCTCCATCTGGCACAGCAGAGCTAAATCCGTTAAGCGATTTCCGGCACTTCAAAACCCTCGCGATAATCGCGCTTCAGCAAGGCATTCGCCTCGTTGCTGTTCGTGAACTTCTCAGTCGCCGGGTCAAAATCCAGCGTGTGCTTTATGCGGTACGCGATATTGCCCAGTTGACAGTGCAGACAGGAGAAGTGGGAATCTTCCACCGTCATCGGCACGTCTTCCTGTTTGCCGGATCGAACCGCCGTAAAGAAACGGGTGAAGCAGTCCGCACCCTCGGGAGCCGGGTCTTTCACCTCGATGGGCTTGTTCTGGTAGTCAAAGAAGCCCATGTCACGAATATAGTAGCCCTTTTCGCCAAAGAAGCTGTTGCCGCAATTTCCGGCCGCTTCCCCGCCCTCGTTGAACGAACCCAGGTTGCGCACTTCAAAGGTCAGCATGGAGCCGTCTTCATAGGTAAACTGCGTGGCCTGCGTGTTTGGCGTTTCGGCATCGTCGTCCCAGGCATAGCGACCGCCCGTACTGCTGACCTTCACCGGCTTGCTCCGGCCATGCCCCCAATACGCCACGTCCATCTGGTGTACGCCTTGGTTGCCGATTTCGCCGTTGCCATATTCCCAGAACCAGTGCCAGTCATAGTGCACATACAGCCCCGGCTTTTCCTTGTGATCCGCATTGAGCAGGAACTCACGATCTTTCGACGGACCCTGCCACAGCTTCCAGTCCAGATGCTCCGGTGCGGCACCCTTGGCCCCGTGGCCGATGGCATTGCGATTGCCATTCTTGTAAACGTAGCCGCGCGAATGAACGATCTTGCCAATCAACCCGCTGCGCATCAGACCGATATCCCGAATCAACCGACTTTCCGATCGCGCCTGCGTGCCATGCATGACCACACGCTGGTGCTTGGCCGCCGCAGCCACACATTGCCTTCCTTCGAAGGGGCTGTGCGCCATCGGTTTTTCCACATACACATGCTTGCCGTTCTGCACACCCCAAACGGTAATCAGCGAATGCCAGTGGTTGGGTGTGGCGGTCATCACGGCCTGCACGTTGGGGTCCTTCATGACCTCGCGCACATCGCGGTAGGCCTTGGGGGCCTTGCCCTGTTTTTCCGTCACCATTTTCACACCGGCTTCAAGCACCTTCGCGTCCACATCGCACAAGGCGACGATTTCCACGCCGGGGTTCTTCAGTGCAGCATCGATATGGCTCTTACCGCGACCGTTGAAACCGATGCAACACACGCCGATACGGTCATTTGCGCCCCAAACCGTGCCTTTGGCCATCGTGCCCGCAGCCAACACCGCCGCAGCCGATGAACCGATGAATTGTCTTCTTGTCAGGGCCATGAATCCTTCTCCTTGGTTGAATGGGCTTACTACGACAAACACGTCCCCCGGCGCTTTGCGCCTTGGGACGCTTAACTATGCAATCTCGGGAACCTCGAAACCCTGCCGATACTCGCGCTTGAGCAGGGCGTTGGCTTCCGGGGAGTCCAAGAATTTCTCCGTCTTCGGGTCGAAATTGACCGTTTGTTTCAGGCGATAGGCGATGTTGCCGATCTGGCAGTGCAGACACGAGATATGCGCATCTTCAACGCTCATCGGCGCATCCTCCTGTTTGCGGGAACGCACCGCATTGAAGAAGCGATCAAATTTCTTGAGGTTCTCCGGAAGCGAATCCTTGACCTCGATGGGCTGGTTCTTGTAATCGAAGAAGCCCACGTTCCGAATGTAATAGCCGTTCTCGCAGAAGACGCTGTTGCTGCAGGCCTCGGCCTGCTGACCGCCTTCCCAGAAGGACCCGAGATTACGGACCTCAAACGTCATCATGCTGCCGTCTTCATAGGTAAACTGTGTGGCCTGAGTGTTCGGGGTCTCGCCGTCATCATCCCACGCATAGCGCCCGCCGGTACTCGAGGCTTTGACCGGAACTTTACCCTTCATAGCCCAGCTGGCGATATCCATTTCATGCACGCCCTGATTGCCGATTTCACCGTTGCCATATTCCCAGAACCAGTGCCAGTCGTAATGCACAAAGAGACCGGGCTTGTCCGCACGATCCTTGTTGATGAGGAATTCCCGGCTCTTGGCCGGGCCCTGCCACAGCTCCCAATCGAGATAATCCGGCACCGGGCCGGGCGCGCCATGACCAATGGCCTTGCGGTTATCGGTCTTGTACACATAACCGCGCGAATGGAGCACCTTCCCGATGAATCCCTCATGGATGAGGCGCATATCGCGGATGAGAACGGGATTGGAACGGCTCTGGGTGCCATGCTGCACGATGCGGTTGTACTTCTTCGCGGCAGCCACACACTGACGCCCCTCAAAGGGGCTCTGGGCCATGGGCTTTTCCACGTACACATCCTTACCGGCCTGACAGCCCCACACGGTGACCAGCGAATGCCAATGATTCGGGGTCGCGGTGGTGATAACTTGGATGTCCTTGTCCGCCATGACCTCGCGCACGTCCTTGTAGGCCTTTGGCTTCTTGCCCTGTTTCTGCGCGATTTCCTCCACACCCTTCGCGAGTACTTGGGCGTCCACATCGCACAAGGCGACGATTTCAACGCCTTTCTGGGTGAGGCAGTTTCGGATATGGTCGTTGCCCTGACCGTGGAAGCCGACAACGCACACGCCAATGCGGTCATTGGCACCCCAAACCCGGCCCCGGGTCATCGTTCCGGCGGTCCAGACAGCTGTGGCCGCAGTGCCCAAAAAATGTCGACGGGAGAACTTCATGGTACGCATTCCTTCTCATGGGGGTTGAAGTTTGCGCCCGGACCCCAACGTGGTCCAAGCCATCCTCGCTATCGCGGACGGAAATGCACTATAGAGGATATGCCCCGAGCACATCAAGCACGGGAAAAGCACAAACAGCGCCCCTCGGGAGGGATTCCCAAGGGGCGCTGCGGATTTGAACACAGGCTCAGCGCAAGGTTCTCTTGCGCAGGGTGTGCAAGGAGACTACGAGCAATCCGAGGATGAGCAGCGGAGCAATATTCAGCGGCACTGCCGTCGGATTCAGCAGGTCATACGGGTCAGAACCCAGAATCCACTCGGTATGGTCGTCGATACCGTCATCGTCGCTGTCGGTATCCAGATAATTCAGGGTTCCATCACCATCGACATCGCCACTGCCCTCCACGTTGTCCGGAATGCCGTCGCCATCGCTGTCGGCAGAGGTCAACGCAGTAACCGTGGTCAGATGCAAACCGGAAAGGCTCCAGTTCCCCACCAGGTCACGTTCCTGCACGTACAAGATGTGCCCGCCCACCGACAATGCAGCAACCGGTTTCCAGAGTTGCGCACCGCCCACGATCCACACGCCGGACTCACTGTCCAACTGCCAGCGGTAGGTTCCTGACCCATCGCCCCCCCCGGCTGTCCACGTCCACGTGGGCGTTGTGACCGGGGTCTCTGTAGAACCGGTGACAACCGGTGCGAGGGGTGCAATGGTGTCTAGCGTGATGACGATCGAGCTAGCACCGGACATATTGCCGATCGCATCGGTCGCGGTAATGCTGAAACTGTTGCTCCCTTCGCTTAATATGCCGCTATAGGACCATGAGGTTTGCCCGGCGGTATAGGTCACACCGGTGGTGCTTCCATTGACGTCGATGTGCCCGGTTTCCGACACGCAGGTGCCGTTCAGCGTCAGCAAGGGGGCGTTGACGCTGTAGTTCAGACCGCCGTTCGTCGTGATTACCGGGGACGCGGGAAGTGCGGTATCCAGCGTAATGGTAATGGTATCCGGGGTCGACGTGTTCCCCACCGCATCGACCGCAGTGACGCTCAAGGGATTGCTCCCTTCGCTGAGCACTGCGGTGTACGTCCACGAGGTCTGCCCCGCCGTGCAGGAAACGCCCGTGGTGGCACCGCCAACCTCAATCTGCGCCGTATCGGACGCGCAAGTTCCAGCAAGGGTAAGGGCCGCGATATTGGTGCTGTAGCTGATGCCGCCGTTCGTGGTAATGACAGGCGCAGCAGGCGGCAGCTCGTCATAATTGAAGGGCCCGTAATTTAGCGTGCCGCCACTCACCAACTCCGCGTTGAGGGACTTGATATGCAGGTAGTAGGACCCGGAACCCGCCGCCGGGTAGGTGGTGATGCTGCCCGAGTTCCACGTCAGCTCGCTTCCATCAAAAACGTACGAGGGGGACGTGTCCCAGAAGACCATAAACTGATCCACTTTGAGGGTGCTGCCCCCGTGGGTGCCGTCACCAAATCCCGCTGGATTGGTAAAAATGAAGGACGTACCCGGGCCATAGGTCGTGCTGAGAGCGCGGTCGCAGGTGATGTTACCTTCGGCGACCGGTGGCCCCGCGAGGGTATACCGCGTATGGGTCGTGGTACCGGCGCTATCGCCCTGACCACTCGTGGCCAACACGGAAAATGAGTATGGAGTATTGGGAGTAAGCCCCGAATAGTTCCACTGAACCGCACCGGCACCAGTGGTGGTGCGCAGGGTGGCAGGCACGCCCGAAGCAGCGGGATCGGCATACACCTTGAAGCCGGTTTCATCGCTGGAGTTATCCTGCCAGGTCCAGGTGATCTGCGTGGTGGTCACCCCGGTCGATCCCGGAGTCGAGGGAGCCGCCGGAGGCGCATCAGCCACAAAAACAGCCACCAATGTCAGATCCGACAAGACGTTGGTCACTGTCAGGGGATTGTTCAGCGAGTAGTCCAACCCGCCGGATGTCCACTTGGAGAAATGATAGCCTGCCGGTGCATTGGCCGTCACGGCACTTGCGCTCCCGCCGGAGGCAATCGACTGTGAAACAGTTCCGGTCAGTGAGGCCCCCGCCGTACCATCGGTCTGAAAATTGACCGTGTAAGGGGCCAAAACAGTGACCGTACCCACCGATCCATAGGCCTGCCACACTCCATTGGCAAAAGCCCGGATCCGATAGGGATAGATGCCGTTGCCCTTGCCGGTCAGCGCATACGTGGTGCCCGCAACGCTGCTGCTCAATGTGGTCCAGCTCCCGTTTCCGGGAATTTCCGTGCTGGTGACGGAAATGCCGTCGATAGCGTAGCCGTATCCTGGATAGGTCGACCAACCGTTGGTGTATTCAAAATCGGCCACAAAGCGAAGGACGCACCAGTCGTTCGCGGCAATTCCCGTGGCACTGATAGCCGCATAGTTGTAAACCTTCTGGCTCCACGCATCCACATAGCCGTCATAACTGCCCAGCGTCCTCCAGGTGTCCCCACCATCATTAGAAATCTGGCAGCTCAGCTTCCCGGTTCCGGCCAAGGTGTGGGAAAGCATGTAATACGAGATGGAAGTGCTTGCGGTAACTTTGAACGGGTTGCGAAGGGAAAGAGACTGAACGGTCGAATACCAGCGGGTACCATCATAGCGCGGCATGCCATAACTATAGGAACCGGCCTGAGCCCGGCTGTTGCTGCGCTGCACGGTTCCCGAAACGTACCAGTTATCGTTCATCGCGTCTTGGTCTTCCGCGTCATCGGAGAAACTGGTGAGGGTCACAGGCACCCCCTCCTGGATCTCGTACTGGGTCGCATTGGTGCACGCGCCCCAGGTGACGTTGTAATCGTGCAGGGTGGAGGACAAATCAGACACGGTGGGTAACAGTGTGGAAAGACTGTAGGTCATCGGGGTTCCAGTTGCGGAAAATGTGTTGAGCCGGACATAGGAATAGGATGCAGATGTGTCAGCGCGATTATAGGCGTGCGCCGCCTGATACATCATGGCATTGGCGTCCACATCGGCGGTCTGATCGCGAAATCCACCGACCAAACCGTTGGTGCTGGTCCAGACATCCCCCACTTCCGACAGGGACGAAGAGGTACCCAGTGAATTATCCGCGTCCGCTTCTTCAATTTTCACCACAGGATGCGACCAGGTTCCGAGGTCATTATTCTCGCTCTTGCTGTCGATATGAGAAATCAGCAGGCCGGGATAAATCGCGGTGTCATTGTCAAAGCCCACCTTGGCCCGGTTTTCCACCAGAAAGTACTCCCCGTTGGACATGCCATCGCGAATGAGATGAACTTGGGCGTTGTCCTCCACGCGCGGCAGCGAAACACCGCTCAAAGAATGCACGGTCTGCGGATGCACAAACCCCAGCATGTACTTGCACCACGCCGAAAAATGCGAGGGACTGCGGCCATCCGAGGAAGCGCCATTCCAAGAACCGTTGCTCATGATATCCCAACGGCCCACGCCGCCCGTGGTTCCGCTGTAGTCATACAAATCCGGAAGACCAAAAAAATGTCCCATTTCATGACAAATAACGCCGATGCGAATAATCGCGGTGCTGGCTACATTCCCGCGCAGGGCGGGTTCGGTATGGTAGCGTTTCATACTCACGCCGTTCTTTGTCACCGGGGCGCTGATTTCTCCCTGATGCGACCAGACGCAGTTGGATGGATTTCCTCCATACTCCTGAGCATGGCCCGAGTGAATGATGGTCAGTGAATCAACCCAGCCGTCGCCGTCCGAATCCCCTTGAGAGAAATCAAAACCCGCCGTGGCCGCCGCCTCGATGGCATCCGATGCCAATAATGCGACGTTAGCGTCTAGGTACGGGGCATCCCCGCCATAGTAGGACTCGTTCTGCGGCAAATGAACCCAGACCGTAGCCACAGAATTCACCGTAAGTTTTCCGTAGGAAACCTCCTTGTAATAGTCGCGAACGGAACCCACCGCCGCGTCCGTGGTGTGATTCACCTGATTGAACAGGTCGGTGTACTCCGTTGTGCTCACCCGCCCCTGCGAGGAAAGCACCGTGCCGCCGACTCCGTCCCAATGGTCGTTGAAACACGCAAGAATGACGATGTTCTTCACCGTGGTCACGCCAGAAACCGGTATGTTCAGGGGAGGAAGCACCGGGACTGCGGCGGACAGGGAGGCGCTCTTGGCCGCAGGCACATTCTGCCCGGCCGTCGCCCCGGATAACTGCAAACGATGGGACTCAATTTGTTTCTTCAATGCGGCAGCACCGGGCAATGCGCCCTTCTTCAACTGAAGAGCAACCGGATCCGCCACGCCCACGCGGGCCGATGGAATCAGGTCAAAGGCTGCCCGATCCTTCGCGGGAAGCGCGTATTTCCAGAAACCATCGGCGGTATCCTGAGCCACGGCGTAGCCCTGTGCGCTCTCCATCCAATGGAAATGCTCATCCCCACGCAATTGTAGGGCGATGACGTTCCCGTCCGGTTGGGTGACGTTCACCGTGCCAGGGAATGCGGAGACCGCGATCGCCAATGGCGATACACACAGGATAAGTGCCAACGCGGAGAACAGAAGTGCGAACCATCTCAGGGAGACACCTTGCACAGGGTGAATGGGACACATCCCGGGGCTCATCGTCATATACGAACCTTCCTCCACGGCAACGACGGGGTCGCCGGGTGATATTTCATGACACACCCGAGGCATACGCCCGGGGTCATGAGTTCTTGCTAAAGCGGCTCCACATCGACCCTTGCGCCATCGCTTTTCCAGAACCGCATTCCACGTCATTATACCAGAGATTTTCGAATTCTGCCCGAAAGCTAGTTTGGAATCAAGAAAGGGTCACAAAGGTTCGGCACAAAACCCGATCCTCCGGGCTTACCACTTTATGCCAACGCATCGATCCCATGAGCCCACCAACAAAAAGAAATTCCTCTAAAATCGTAGCCCTTGAATTGTGTGTATCCTGCGACGCTATGCCCTTGGGGATTCAGCATAGTTTGAAAAGAGTGGCCCACTATGATACAAAACGGTACACCGTTCCGTAGTGGGGCAACGTAGTGAACATAAGGAACCCTGTTTCGATGGATGCACCGGCCCAAGAAAAACCGGTTTCAGAGGCGCGAGGACGAGGCACGGCCCAGTTTGTGGTCATTTTCGTTTGTAGCGTTCTCTCCCTATTGGTGGGCTACCACGCCGTTACGGAATGGCCCGTCAATGACTGGTATCTTTTTCAGGTGGCGAAGAACACCACTTGGTGTCTCGACCGCATTGGCGAGCGGTGTTCTTTGGAGGATATGCGGCAAGGGGTAAAAGATCCGGCACGTATCCGGGCCCTTCTCGATGCTTGGCACAAAGGGGAGAAAAACCCCGTCATAAGTATCACCGACCAGTTTTCCAAAGAGCCTCTCAGCGCTTGGGAACACTGGCAATATCGGGCGCAGAAAACGCGTCTGGCGCGACGGACGGATGGTCTCGGACCTCACGTCACTTTCGTCCTTCGCAAGAGCGTCAAAGAGCGCCTGCAAGACCGTCAGACGGCATCCGCGCGCCTGCAGAGCGAAGGAAACGGCGAAAGCGCGGCGGCAAAGGCGCTGGAGAAGGAAATAGCCAGCATCAAGGATGAGGCGGAGGAACTTAAGCAACATCCGGACGACAAACGCAACGGCGATCGACGCTTTGCCTTCGTGGTCGTATCAGAATGCGGTGCCATCGAGGTCATGGCGATTTTCATTGCAGCGGTACTCGCGTTTCCAGCTGGATGGGTTCGCAAGCTTATCGGACTTGCCCTCGGACTGCCGGTGATGTACCTCGTCAATGTTTTCCGGCTCACCTGTCTCGCGATTATCGGTGCCTTGGATGCCGGTGGACAATGGTTCAATTTCTCCCATTATTACCTCTGGCAATCCATCTATATCGTATTTGTGGTGGCGGTGTGGCTGCTGTGGGTGGAATTCGTCGTCTACCGGGAACACGGTTGGGTGGCTTGGCTCAAACGACTCTTCCAGCCGCGAATTGGACGACTGGCCTATCTCTGCGCGAAGTTCTTGTTGTTTGCCGTGGTTCTGGCCGTTGCCTGGTGGTCGTTCCTGCCCGTGTACAGCTGGGCGTTGATGGAAGTCGTGGGCATCATACTGCGTACCTTTGCGCATGTACCCATCGAGGCGGGCGAGATACGAAAGGCGGGTATTCTAAACACCGAGTCGCTGCTGGCCTACCGAATTGCGGGAACCTGGCTCGCCATCCCCGTGGCGCTGCTGATCACCAATATTCCACCTTATACCGCGCTAGTGATGGCCACTGCGGGACTTTCCTGGCGGCGGCGGCTGGCCAATCTCGGCTATGGCTGCACGCTCCTGGTCTTTGGGCATGTGGTCTTCCTGCTGTGGGCGGTACTCATCCGCTGGTGGCAGGTGCAGGCAGGACAAGGAGTCTCGGGCGAACCCCCGCAAATCTACGCGGCCGTCCTGCAGTTCTACCTCACACTGCCCTTCCTGCTCTGGATCGTCTTCCCCTATTGGGACAAATTGTCAGAGTCACGCCGGTCAGCAACCCCAATGACCGAGGCGACACCAGAGAAAACGGACACAGAAGTAGGTACGACAGAGTAGCGGTAATTCGCAAAGCTGTTTCTCGTCCTCCACTTACGAACCTAGCCGGTAGCCGAATATGCCCGGTTGCGCGACGAATTCGATCTGACCACCGGGTAGAGGTTCAGACGATGCGGCTCCCACACCCTCTTCCAAGGTTTCAAGGGTGGTAGGTCGCGGCAGCGTCCAAGGCAGTGCACTCCAGTTAAACGATACCTCTATTGGCGCAGCGGTTTCGGGCAAGGGAAGCACGCGCAGCTTGTTGCCTTCCAAGGCAACCCGCAGGGCACCACCTACCGTGACGCCATTCAGGGTGATGGCCTTGCCTTGGCAGGGATTGATGAACAACGCATCCTCAGCATGTGACCACTCCACAGGTTGCTCCTGCAAGGTTTCGTAGGCCGCCTCCACCACACCCCCGGCGGTCTCAACGCGGGCAAAGAAACCATATTGCGGCAGGGTGTGTCCACTGACCTCCCAGGGCACATCCCCCCGGTTCACCCACACGTTGCCATTGCTCCACCGGACATGCTGGCGGTGTATATTGTCATGGTCGAATTCGACTGACTCGATGGTCTGGAGTGACAGCCCCCGCATGAGTGCATCGAGCAGCCAGTACTTGCGCACGCTGTCGCGCCCGAAGGGGACGCTGGTCATGGCGGGATGCCCCGTCAACACCTCGGTGGCGATGTAGTCATTGCTGTGCATGCCGTGCAATGCGGGGTCCAAGCCACCGCGATACCGTTCCTCATAGCCCGCGCCATGAAGAATAAAGCGTTGATGATGCGCAGCGTCGATCCAGGGAACACGCTCCGCGTCCGCGCATCCAATATCCCAGGTGGCCCACGAATAATAGCCGGAGGGCGGCGGCCCGACCCGCAAATGGTTCGTCTGCGCACCATCCAAATAACCCATCAACTGGTCGTGCCCGCTTTCAGAAATCTGCGGCGCGTTATCGCCCAGAAAGGTTCGTATCCAAGCGAAGGCCTCGCCGTACTGGGTTCGTGTGTAGACGGCATCATGGTATTGCCCATTGGAAGTCCAGAAGTCTCCCGGGCGGGCTGAGGAGAACACGTCGATGAAATAGCCTGTGGCCACCCCATTCGCCTTCACCTGCGCAAGGTTGGATTCAAGGACGGAGCGGAATCGGTCGGGCCGCCAGCGATAAGCCTGAGCGCCGTTCCCCTCGTTCAGCCAGCCACGATCCGGAGTGCGACTCGGGTTAAACGTGATGTTTTTCTCATACGAGAAGCTATCCGAATCCGGATAAGCGTCGATGTAATTGTCGTGCGGCAGAAACAGCACACCCTGCTCCTTGCAGGTCTGCGCCAAGATCTTAAAGTCATCAAGCGTGCCGCAATCCGGATTGGGCGGCCAGATATCTGGCAGGCGGTAGTCATAGCCCCACCGCTGCCAGTTGTGCCACATCACCATGCTGTTGGTCAGACCATAACTGAAGGCCCGTTTCAACACGGTTGCCGTGTCCGCATAACGCCCACCCCACAGGTCGAATACGAAGCGGCCTGCGACCTTTGGAACCCCGCCGCCCGCTTGAAAACTGTTGGTATCCCGCCAGACCTTCACCGCGTCCCACACTGTGGAAGCGGGCACAAAGGTTAGGGTCTGATCGCCTGCGGCATGCAAAGTGTAGACCTTGGTTTCCGGACTCACCTCAAACTGCAGTGGAGGCACATCCACCCCTTGCAACAGCGCGCCACCCTTTTCCCATTCATAGCCCACAAAAGATGTGGCGAGCCGGTGGCCATCAAAACCAAGGACGAAGGCCTTCGGAGTATCGATCACATTGCCCACCCCGGCATAGACGCGCTTCAACAGCACATCCCACGGCCCGGCCGAAACGTCCTCAAGATGAACATCCTGCCAGGGTTCCGGCGCGGGTGCATTCTCCAGCCAGAACCGGGTGCGAAAGCCACCGGCATCCACCCAAGCCTCACCCATAAGGTCGAGCGGCCCCACGGAGGTGGAAAAACGGTGGCGTACCCGCATACGGCCATCCACAGGTTCTTCCTGCACTGCATTCAGCACGCTCATGGACTGCGGCATGCCCAAGTCATCGCCACAGACCCGCACCCGATATCCCTGGAATCCGTAGAGGATGCCGTTTCCCGAGAAACGCACCGAGGCGTTCAGAAGGCCCTGAGTACCGGGCGTGATGGAAACCGTACAGGACGAGGCTCCGCAGTTTACAAGCCCCAAGGAACGTTCCGGGCCCGCTGGGGAAGCCAAGACCGCTGGACGTGTACCCGCTTCAACCAGTGGACTACCCCAATACGAAAGGTCGCAAGTGAGGTCATGTTTGGGACCGGGGTGAGATTCGAGTTGGAGACGTATGGTCTGACCGGAATATTCGCTCAAGTCTACCTCGCCCGGAACCCAAGCCTTGCTTCCCGTGTTTAGCTCATAGATCACCCGCCCCGGGACACCCGGCGCATCCGCTCCCGTGGCCACTCGCACCCGAAAGGTCACGCCGTCGCTGGGCGGCTCAGTGGAAGCGGTCTGTCGAACCGCGTTCGCAAAGCGAAACCAGATAGGTTTGCTGTCCGGCAGCGCCAAAGGAAACTCGATCCAACCTGTACCCAATAGCCCGCCATACCATGGCGGATGAATTGATATAGCCTCGCGGGTGCCGTCCGAAGCGGCGGCCGGTTGCCCCAGCCGCACATCAAGCCGGGTGCGCCCCTCGTTGCCCTGCCAGCCCGCCGGTAATACCCCCCGCTCCCCGGAGAACAGCTCATAAAAAGATTGATGCGTCGACATGCGCGCCAACGGCAGCGGATGTCCCTCACGCAGGGTAGCGGTGGCGGGTGGGTCTGCCTTGTCCGAAGCCGACACGGCAAGCGCGGCCCCCCGCACTTCCGAAAGCAAAATCGGATGGAGCGAACAGGTCTGCCCCGCCATTTCAACGGTGACCCAAGCATGAACAGGATAGAAACCGCTGTAGGAGGCCACGGCGGGTATCACGCGAAAGCTCATCCGCGTTTCCGAATCGCCCCCCGGCAAGACCGGCACTGCGTTGAAAGTTTCTGGTTCAATGCGCCATCCATCGATGCCCGCCAGCTTCGCATGAACCACCGCCGGTTCCGTCCCGCTGTTTTTCACCACCAGTGTGCAAGTCACCGGCACACGGGAGTCTTCGATGATCGCTGGCCCCTCAATGCGCGCCTTGAGCGTACCCGATGTGTCCTCCGGCGGTTTGAAAGCCCAAGTGTGGGCACTCCACAACAGTACAGACGACAAGAACACCATGCGAAGTGAATTAAGACGCAGCATGGGGGGAAACTCCTCTTCCTTGGGTTACCAACAAGACCAGTCCGCCTACCATACCCTTTGCGTTGGCAAAGGCACAAGCGGAAAGGTTGGTGGGGTGCTTGGCGTGTCGCTGCGGAGATAGCCAAAGCGGTGACTGCTTCGTCGTACCGCAAATAGCTACTCGCCAATTACGGGGAAGTTGTTTAGTCCAACAAGGGGAAAACATCAGCCCGCCCGACTCAAAACCGGACTTCAAAACCTACGCATAGATGGGGTTCGAGTGGCGGTTTTTCGATGATGTCGAACTTTTCCTTGACGAGCGGCCATTCGTCAGGAACACAGACTCCGTAGATGTATTCGATGCCGACATAGTCCTTGCTGAGGCGTTCCCGAACGTCTTCGGGCGGTTTCATTCGAAAACGGTAGTGTCGGCTGATTTCCTTCATCTGCATGCGCCGGTAGAAGCGCTGGGCAGTGCGGTCCTGGCTCCAGAATTCGAGGCGGCGTATTCCCTTTCGCTTGGCGTCCTCGATCATCGCCTCGATAAGCTTGGAACCTATGCGGCTTCCCGCGAATTCGGGCAGTCGCCCGAATTCGAGGACGTAGCCTCCCCGGCTGTCTTTGACATAGCAAAGCTCACCGGGCGTCCGGTCGTACTGAACGTCGGCCATGCCGATGATACGCCCGTCAACAAGCGCGACCAGTTGCGTGGACTCGTTGGGTTCGTAGTTTGGGCGTTCTTGGATGGTGTAGTTCCAGGCGTGGGAGGTGCTGAGAATGATGGCATGCACGCGCACCCATTCGCTGCAATCTTCGGGGCGGTATTCGCGAATAACGAGATCCACAGATCAATCTCCGTCGAGGCTGCGTAAGAACGCTGCTGCCTCGTCTTGTTTGCCCAACGCGGCGGCAGCCGCCCCATAATTCTCTCGGGCGGCCTCGTGGCGCGGGTCGCGCCGCAGGGCCCGCTGAAAATTTTCCAGGGCGCGCTCGCGCTCGCCGAGTTCCCACAGCACCGCACCGAGGTTGCTGTATCCGTCGGCGTGCTCGGGCGCGTGTTCGATGGCCTGCTTGAAGAGACGAACGGCTTCGGCGGTCTGCCCCTGTTTCCAGCAGTCCAGCGCGATCCGATTTGCGACCTCGGCAGCTTGTAGGGACTCGGGGGGGGACACGGAGGCCGTGGCGGCCCATTTTTCAAAGAATCGCTGCTGGTTGCGATCCATAAGGTGATTCCACGCATCGCCGAGGATGCCCATGCCCGCGAACGTTCGGCCGCCGTAATGAAAAACAAAAGAATCTTCCGCCATGCATAGGCGGTAACCGGCGCGGCGGCTGCGCAGGCAATAGTCGTCGTCCTCGAAGTTGCCGATCCCGAAGGATTCGTCGAAACGTCCGACGGTTCGCACGGCTTCTTCGCGGATCAGCATGCAGAAACCCACCAGGCGCTCAGTGGACTGCCATTGCCCGGCTCTTTCGAGGGCCAACCGATCCGCATAAGCGTCGATCTCTTCCATGTTGGCGAATTCGAGCCCCGGAATACACTGAGCGCCGGAGACCTGGTTGCTCATGGGGCCCACAATGCCGATATCGGGTTCCCGCAGGAGGGCGCATTCTAGGCGTTCGAGCCAGCCTCTTGGGACAATGGTGTCGCTGTTGAGGAGTAGGACGTGCCCTTCGGCGGCCTCAATACCGGCATTAACCCCGCCGGAAAAGCCCCGATTGGAATCCAAGTGAATAACCGTCGCACTGGGGACCTCATCGAAGAATTGGGATACGCCATCGGTGGATCCGTTATCTACGAGAATGAGTCGGTGAGGCCGGGTGGTGTTCATGAGGATCGAGGTCACACACTGGCGGCAGTATTCGAGTTGATTGAAGGCGGGAATAACGATGGAAACGGGCGTCATGGGGCATCCCCCTTGCCCACAGGCAATTGGTCGCCCAATTTGAGTCCACTCCAGGGCGGCGGCCATATCCATGGGACGGGGCGTTTGGTAAAGGCACCTACCAGATCAACAGTGCCCAGGCCAGTGGCCACCCGCACTGCGGGTCGCAGGGCCAGCACCGTCCCCGGGGCGGCATCCACCGGAAGGGGACTCCATCGAACCCGCATGACCTGCACCACGCGGGCCTCATACAGGAAGCGTGGCATGGGTATGGGCACGAGAGCCCGAACCAGCCGGTCGATTTTCTCGGCAGGCCAGCGCCAGTCAATCCAACTGTCCGCCTCAACGGCTTTCTTGTTGTAGCTCGCCAGCGACTCGTCCTGAGGGCGGGGATGGATGCCATCGCGCTCGATGCCATCCATGACCCCCGTCACCATCATGTGGGCAAGGTCGCAGGAGCGGCGATAGACCGTCATCATGGTGTCGAGCGGCTCCAGCGGGAAGGTGGCCTGTTCGATAATGCCGCCGGTGTCGATTCCCTCCTCAATGACATGATAGGTCACCCCGGACTCCTTTTCCCCTTGCATAATGACAGACTGAAAGGGATTGGGGCCGCGATGGCGGGGCAGCAAGGAGGAGTGCACGTTTACCGAGCCAACCGTCGCGATGTCGAGGGTTGGACGTTTGAGAATGATGGAATAGCCACCCACCAGCAGCAGGTCGGGACGCAACGCCCGCAACGGGGCGAGTTCCTCGTCGGTCTGTTTATCCAGCCATACAACGGGTGCGCCCAAACGCCGCGCCCAGCATAAGACGCTTAGGTCATTGCCCAGAAGTCCCGCGAGCCGCGTATCCAGGGTGCGGCGAAAACCACGAACAGCGCGACCGTTCTGCAGAACCGCCACGACGCGATGGTGCGTGCGGGTCAACTCCCCGATGAGCCCCGCCGCCAAGCGTCCGCTACCCGCAACTGCTATGCGCATTCGTACCTCATCAATTCGTTCCTACCAAGAGATGCTGTCCAACGTCGCTGGCATTCCAGCCTACCCTTGGTCAGCAGAACAAGCCCATGCACAGGCAGAAATGCCTGTGCCACCTTGCCCGGTTTGTCCCTGAACTTCACGCTAGAACTGCTTTTCTGAGTCCAGCAACAAAGTTACCGGACCATCGTTGATGATATGGACATCCATCATGGCACCGAACTCGCCAGTCGCCACCGTCAATCCGCGCGCACGCAGGGCCGACACCACAGACTCGTACAATGGAATGGCCTTTTCGGGGCGTGCGGCCCGTGAGAACGACGGGCGGCGACCGCGTCGACAATCGCCGTGCAGCGTGAATTGCGACACCACCAGAACAGCACCCCCCGCCTCCTCTACCGAGCGATTAAACTTGCCGTCTTCGTCCCGGAAAATGCGCATCTCCGCCACCTTGTCCGCGATATAGCGGACATCGGGATCGGCGTCATTTTCATCCACGCCAAGCAAAACCAGCAGGCCCGCCTGGATGGCGCCAATGACGACACCATTGACGTGTACTGACGCCTCCTTCACCCGTTGAACCACGGCCCGCATTTCAATCTCCTTCCCGGCTGTTCCGAATCGTGCGGACAAACTCCCTCCCATCCGCTGTTTTCAAGTCTACCATAGGCCCGCCGTGTCGGCGAAACGGGCAATTGGACGCCGTGCGCGGCAGTGTGGCACTATGGCAGCCGACCACAAACGGGTTCTCCCGCACTTATGAAAGGCAACGACGATGCTAGTGAAAATCACCCTGTTGAGCGCCTTGACCTGCGCTATCGCCCTGACCGGCACCCCGGCGCACGCCGCGAACCATCCCGGGATCATTCCCGCCCCCTTGAAGATGAAAGAAACCGGTGGCGCGTTCACTTTGGACGCGCAGACACGCATTCTCTTTCAGTCCGGCAACAACGACGCCAAGAAGACGGCAGAATTTCTCGCCACAGCGCTGCGCCCCGCCACGGGGTATGCCCTGCCAGTCGCCGAGGAAACCTCGCCTGCCGATCGAGCCCATGCGATTGCCCTGCGGATTGAGGGCGACGCTTCCGACCTGAAAGCCGAGAGTTATCGCCTCGACGCCAATGTGGACAACGTGATGCTGACGGCACCCGCCGCGCCCGGCTTATTCTACGGCTGCCAAACCCTTCGCCAACTCCTTCCTGCGGCTATCTTCAGTGCGACCAAAGTGGAAGGACAGACCTGGACCGTGCCGGGGGTGTCGATCGAAGACGCGCCGCGCTTTGCTTGGCGCGGTATGCTGCTTGATGTGGCCAGGCATTTCATGCCCAAGGAATTCGTCCTGAAATTCATCGACACAATCGCCATTCAGAAAATGAACCGGCTGCATCTGCACCTCACCGACGACCAAGGGTGGCGCATCGAGATTAAGAAGTATCCCAAACTGACGGAAGTGGGTGCATGGCGCGCGCAAACCCTGGTGGGAAGATCCGGCAAGAAACCCGAGCAATATGACGGGAAGCGCCACGGCGGATTTTACACGCAGGACGACATCCGCGAGATGGTGGCCTATGCCGCCGAGCGGCATGTCACCCTCATGCCGGAAGTCGAGATGCCGGGGCACGCCCAAGCCGCTATCGCCGCCTATCCCGAACTGGGCAACCTAGATACGCCACTGCCCGTGAAGACCGAGTGGGGCGTCAATCCCAACATCTTTAACGCGGAAGAATCCACCATCCTGTTTTTGCAGGACGTGCTGACCGAAGTCCTCGACCTCTTCCCGAGTCACTACATCCACATCGGTGGGGACGAGGCCGTGAAGAATCAATGGAAGGCCAGCAAAGCCGTGCAGGTGCGCATCGCGGCGCTGGGTCTTCATGATGAGGAGGAGATGCAGCGGTATTTCGTGAGCCGCATGAATGATTTCCTCACCGCAAAAGGCCGCAGTCTGGTGGGCTGGGATGAAATTCTGGACGGGGGTCTGGGCCAAGGCCCCACCGTGATGGCCTGGCGCGGCATGGACAAGGCGGTCGAAGCGGTTCACGGCGGCAAGGACGTGGTGATGGCCCCCACGGAATTCACCTACCTGGACTATTACCAAGGCCCCAAGGACAAAGAACCCCTGTCCATCGGCGGCGATGTGCGGCTCGACAAGGTGTATTCCTTTGAGCCACTGCCCAAAGCCCTTGATGATGCGGGACAGAAGCGCATTCTGGGGGCGCAGGGACAACTTTGGGCCGAGTACATTCCAACGCCGGAACACGCCGAATACATGGCCTTCCCACGCGCCTGCGCACTGGCCGAGGTGGTGTGGAGCGCAAAGGACAAGCGCGACTACAAGGATTTTCTGGAAAGACTACCACAGCATCTCGCACGGCTGGATAAACTGGGCGTGCGGTATCGTCCGTTGACGCCAGAGTGATGAGACGGGGTTCACATCCCCCGGCGCTCCGCGCCACCCCCTTCGTAAGGGGGATTTTATGCGCGCTTCGCGCGGGTGCTTCGTAGAACGTCATACGCGGGTGAGTTTATGCCCCCTGCACACGAATCCCGGCAGGTAGTTCGATAAATCCCCTTTTGAAGGGGCGGCGCGTAGCGCCCCAAAAATCCCCCTTCCGAAGGGGGTGGCGCGGAGCGCCGGGGG
>CAIZGN010000079.1 GCA_903932505.1 Candidatus Hydrogenedentota bacterium | reverse complement strand
TCTGCCGGTCGCCGCCCGATTTTTTGCTGCTTTTCTTGACCTTGAAGAGGTTGATAATGCCACAGGTGGAAATGTAGTATAATTGCCAGTGTCGGGGTTGTATCTAATCCGGCGGGATGAGTTCGCAACTGAAGAAACCGATCGGAGTATTTTTTGGGTAAGTCGTACGTGTTGTTCCGGGGGGAGGCTAGACAGTGGCAAGTATTCTTATAGTAGATGACGATCAGTTGCTGGCGGAGAATATGCGTGCCGCTTTTCAGGCGGTGGGGCATACCTGCGTGATGGCGGAAACCGGGGAGCAGGCCTTTCAGGTACTGAAACACGATCCGGTCGACCTGATGATTTTGGATATTATGCTGGCCGGCATGTCCGGTTTTGAGATTTGTCGTCGGGTTCACGCCGACCCCTCCCTCTACGCCCTTCCCATAATGATGGTGTCCGCCATGGACAGCGAGGAGGAGATGCGCCACGGATTCGCGCAGGGCGCGGACGACTATGTGACGAAACCCTTCCGCTTGGAAGCGCTGCTCGGGCGGGTGGAAAGCCTTCTGGCCAGTTCCAAAGCGCCCATGATCGACCCGATGACCTCCCTGCCCGGCCACCGGTTTATCCGGCTTGAACTCCAAAAAGCCATCAATCTTCACTCCGAGTTCGCCTTGGCCTATATCGAGGTGCAACGTCTTGGCGAATATGTGCGTCTGGCCGGTGCCGATGAGCGCGTCAAGATCGTGCGTAGCCTCTCACAGATTATTCAGGAACAAGGCAAGGTGCTGCAAGACCCTGCTTTTCGCGCCGGTCATATGGGCGGAGGACACTTCGTGTGTATTATGTCGCGTGCCAGTGCGCGAACCTTTGGCGAGTCTGTGGAAAACGCATGGCGGCTGAGCTTAGCCTCCCCATCCGGTGGAGTACGCCCGAAGAGCACCAGCCAGTCCGTACCCTTGGAGCTTCTGGTGTGCCTGACACCAAGCAAAGGTGGAGGCAGCCAGAGCGTTGCCGAGTACTTTGAAATCCTTTCCCACCTAAGGGACAAGGCCATCCACGCAAAGCAGACGGGCCTGTACTACGACCAGCGGGGCTGAGTGCTGCACAGGCCCCACAGGCAAAGGAATTCCACCATGATCATCTGGTCGATCTGCCTTTTTTCCGCAGCCTTATGCGCCTCTGCGGAACCTGCCAACATCAATTCCGGTTTCGAGGCGGGCGAGCCACCTGCCGCTCAGGGCTGGCAGTCAGATGATATCGAAGGCGCGCGTTGGACGCTCACAGAGGACATGGCGCACGAGGGAAAGCGCTCCATGAAACTGCAGTGCGCGGGGGCTTTGCGTGAGACGCCTGTACGCCTTGTGGGTGAGCCTGTTGCCGTGAGTGCGGGGGACGCGGTCGAATTCATGGTCTGGACGCGATCCCACGGTACCCCGCGAAGCGCACTGAAGGTCTATGCCGAGGGACAGGAACGCGGTGCGTGGCGGACGCTGCTTCCCATGGTCGACCGCCCCCAGAGCGAACGCTGGATGAACAGTGAATGGACCCCACGCACCGAGGCCGTTTTTGTGCCGGGCGGGGTGGGCCAGGTTCGCCTGGTGGCCGAGGCCGCAGCGGTTTCTGAAATCCGGGTGTCGTGGTATCTGGACGATTTCTCCCTCCGCATTGTTTCCTTCCGGGGCTATTGTGAAGAACGGAAGGGGCAGGATCGTTTGCCGGATATCTACCTCGCCACGCCGGACGCCCTTGCGCAGAACACCCTAGGTTGCTACGGCGAAGCAAGGGTTCCCACGCCACATCTTGATCGACTCGCCAGCGAGGGACGGGTCTACACGCAAGCCTCGGCCGCATCACCGTGGACCAAGCCTTCTTTTGCCTCCATCCACTCCGGCATGTACCCCTCACAACACACGGTGGAGGGCGTATACAGCGCGCTGCCGGATCGTGTCACCACCCTCGCGGAACAGCTCAAGCAGCGGGGCTATTTCACCATCGCTTTTGTGTGGTCACCCTACGACGGTTTTCTCGGACCCTATATGCAATTCGGGCAAGGCTTTGACCTGTACGTGCATTCTGAAGACGAGGCACTGGTGACCGAACAGATTTTGAGATTCCTTGAGACCAACCGGGACACGCTGGGGTCGCGAACTGGTGGCGGCTTCTTCATCTGGCACCACATTTTTGAACCGCATATCCCCTACGTCAATTGGCGGCCGGATTTCGTACCCAACACAGAGGGCAAACTCGGCCCGGTTACCATCACCGGTTTGGTGCTGCGGCGCATTTCGGGTTGTGAACCAGGTTTCGCGAATGAGGCCGATGAGCGCTATGTGCACGATGTCTACAAACTCGAGGTCAACCGCACGGATTCCATCATTGGCGAAGTTTTGGGGCGAATGCAGTGGGCCGGAGTGAGCGATACGCTCAACGTGCTCTTCGCTGCCGACCATGGGGAATCCTTCAATGAAAAACCGGGGATCTGGGGGCATTGCACCCCCTATGAGACTTGTATGCGGATTCCCTTGATCGTGCGCTTCCCAGGTCGGGTGCCACCCGGGGAACGTGACTCCGAGTTGGTGAATCAACTCGATTTTATGCCAACAATACTGGATCTCGCCGGAGCACCCATTCCCCCGGAATGCGAAGGACGCAGCCTGCTGAAGCCTGCTCCTGCGGACGTTTCCCCGTACAGCATCAGCGAGGGGCTTGCCTACCAATGCCTGTCCATCCGCGATGCGCGTTACAAACTGGCCGTCGTGAATGCTTCCCAACCCAAGGACGTAGAGAAGAGCATCAATGTCTGGGATCTCACGCAGGCCCGCTACGAACTCTATGACCTCCAGGATGACCCGCTGGAATTGCACGAATGCGCTGCAGCTCTGCCGGAAGTGCTTGAACGCCTGAAGCAAGCGTTGTTGGCCCACTGCGAGCATGTGGGCATTACGGGCAAGGCTGGAGCCGTTCCTGAAAACAAGGCGCTGGCGGACGATACCCGCGAGGCCCTCGAAGCGGTCGGGTATATCGGTGGCGACAAGGCCAAGGGCGGCGCTGTGGAAAAACGCGGGGAAGGCGGCTTGGGAAACATGGGTGGGTTGTTTTAGGGGGGATTACTTCCCGTCGCGCACGTCATAAACCATCATGGCATTGCCGTGTCGAATGTAGAGGCGGCCTCCGGCGATGGAGGGATGCGGCCAGTGTTGGGCTGAACCTTGGGTGACCTTGAATTGTCCCACCCAGTTGAGCCCCGCAGGTGACGCTTTCGCCAGACCCAGCATACCCTTTTCGCCGTAGCAGTAGAGCATGCCGTTGGCGCTGGTGACGGCCCCTTGGCCTACCCCTTCGCTTTCATAGCACACCGTTCCATCCTTCAAGGCGAGACAAATCCATTTCCCCTTCGCGTTGCTGCCGTAAATATGCCCATCAAG
>CAIZGN010000078.1 GCA_903932505.1 Candidatus Hydrogenedentota bacterium | reverse complement strand
GTCAAACATCACGCTGGACTCCAGAAAAATGCTCTGACCGATCCGGTTGATGGAAAAAGGAAACGCAATAAGGGCAAAAGCAGGCCAATGCAGGGTATGCGACAAAATGGCACCCATCGCCGAATCCGCCACCACCAGCATCACCACCGCCACCGCAGCGAAATTCTGGCTGCCAAGCAGTGCCGAGCTCGCCAACACCCCGCAAGCGCACGGCAACACCACCACAAAGGAAAAAGCAACAACTGAAAGAGGCCACCAGTACGAGGCGGCCAAAAGCTCCCAACTCGGTGCCAGAATATTGTGCACCACCACGAGTATGGTACCGGGCACCGCCGTCAGCAGCAGGCCGATGGTCGCCAGGGTGATAAACTTGCCAAGCGCATAGTCGTACCAACGGATGGGCTTCGCGAAATACACCGGGATCAGGTTGTGCCGAAAATCATTGCAAATCATCCCCGCACCCGCATACAGCGTCACGATGAACACAAGCGAACTCTGGATGCGAATGAAATCGAAAAAAGTCGACTCGCTCACGACAATCGCAGAGACATGCACTAGCATCGGCGTCAATGGATTGTTCGGGTTCTGCATGATGACATCGTACGCCACAATCTGCATCAACCGCATAATAGCGTGTAGGAGACCAATCAGGCAGAACGACATGAACACCCGGCTCTTGGAAAGCACGCGCAGTTCCTGCTCCGCAACAATGGCCCAACGGAAATGCCTTCTCAGAGTGCCTTCATAGTTTCTATAACTTTTTCGGTAAACTGGCATGAACTCAGGATCCTTGCGGCTCCTTTCCATCGGTATGGCCCATCGCACTCATGAAGGTCTCCTCCAGACGGTTCTTCGCCGGTGAAAAATGTCGTATTTGGGTTTGCGCGATGCGGGCCGCCTCGAATAGGGGGCGTGTGCCCGATTCCGTCGGACAGACCACCCGGAATATGCCGTTGTCCCCCTCCACATAGCGAATCCCACTGGCCGTCAGCGCAGCCAGAAATGCGTTTCGCTCGTCCCGCACCTGCACATCAAATTCCCGGTCGTGACGCTTCATGAGGTCTTCCATCGCGCCCTGACGCAGCAAATGCCCGCGCTCCATCATAACCACATACTGGCACACATGCTGTACGTCGGGTAGCAGGTGAGAGGAAAGCACAACGCTCACACCGGGACGCGAAGATATCTGCCGAATCAATTCAAGCATCTCGATGCGCCCCTGTGGATCCAGTCCGTTGGTTGGTTCGTCCAGCAACAGCAATTTCGGGTCATGAACAAGCGCCTGCCCCAATTTCACCCGCTGCAACATGCCCGTCGAGTACGTCTCCATCTTGCGGTAGCGACTTTCCCCAAGACCCACATAGTTCAACACCTCATGCGTCCGCTCCATCGCGTCCACATGCGACATGCCGAAAAGACGTCCGCAGTAGGTCAGAAAACTCACCGCGCTCACTTTCGGGCTCACCACCTCATATTCCGGCATATATCCAATACGTTGGCGCACTTCCAAGGCCCGCTTGGGCAGCTCAAGTCCCAGTGCAGACACCCGCCCCGACGTCGGACGATGAAATCCCAGAAGGGTCTTCAACAAGGTGCTCTTTCCCGCGCCATTCGGACCCAGAAGCCCCACCGCGCCCTCAGGAATGGAGCAGGTGACCCCGTTCAGCGCCTTTACGCCTGCGTAGCCCGCCGTCAATTCTTCCAGTTCAATCACCGCCATGGGTGCGTTTCCTCTCAAAATCGTACCTGAACGTTCATGGGTATGCTTGCCTGCCCCGCCGTGCTGACCGGTTGGCTCTGCACAAAGCGCGCACTAAACATGCCATTCGTACCGCCCAGATCAAGGTAGAAAATATCAACCTGCCATTCGCCTTGCAACACGCCCTCAAACACAAACTCACCCGTCGGGCTTATGCTGGCACTTTGCCCCGAAAGCTGTTCCAGCGAGACGGAAGACCCGATCGCTGCCGGTGGCGGGCCGGGCGCACGCAGAACCGCCACACCGCCCAACATGGACGGCGGGCCGGGCTGGCACACCCCTTCAATACGGGTACCACTGCCACCCCCGAAATCACAGCGACTCACCTGCCCTTCCACCACTTCCACGACATTCCCCCGCGCATCAAACAATCCGCCCACCGAACCGCCCCCGATCTCGGTCACCATCACCTGATAGCTCCCTGAAGACAATCCATCAATGGTATAGGAACCATCCGCTCCAGAAGCGGCTGTAGCGGCGTTGCCATTGCCGGTCGCCACAATGACCGCCCCGGAAACGCCGGTTCCCTGCCGGTACACATAACCCTGAATCTGCCCCCCACTCCCCAGCACAATCTCAATGTTGTCAATGTTCCCCCCGGCCGTCAGGGTAATGGTATCGCTCTGACGGGTTGCATAACTCGGATGACTCGCACTGATCCGATAATCCCCCGCAGCCAGTCGGTCAAAGGAGAAAGCCCCGTCGCTGCCCACCTGCATCTGGGTGCCTTCGCTCACGCCCGCCGGAAGGAGTCCCGAGGCCGCGCCTTGGCCGGAGGACAGATCCACCACCTGTGCGGTAGCCCCTTGCAGATTCCCGCGATTGCTGGAACGGATACGCCCCGCAATCCGTCCGCCCGAATTGCTCACATAAAGCACCAGATTATCCACCGGCTGTCCGGACTGGATTTCCACCTCCTGCCGTCCCGCAATCAGCCCCTGGGCGGTCGCTTCCAAACGCCAGTTCCCCGGCGCGAGATACAATTCAAAACTTCCATCGGCGGCGTTGTTCGTCTGTGGTGCAACGTTGTCCGAGGAGGAAGGGATCGAGGCCATCAGGGAACCCTCGGCCACGCGACTCGCATGCACGCCATAATTCTGCGCGGCCGCCTTCGTTTCCCGCACCAAAACCCGGCCACTCACCCGCACCGCTGTTTCCAGCACAATCGAGTTCTCACGGTCGAGCAGCACTTTGGCGGATTCTTTGGTTCCATACCCTTCCGCACTGGCCGTCATTCGGTACATGCCGAGTTCCACCCCCTCGACCGCAAACGCCCCGTCGGAACCGGTGGTGGCATCGCGCTCAACAGGACTGAAGGTCTCTGACCCAAGGCCTTCCACCCGCAATGTCGCATTCGAGATCCCCGCACCCGTGCTGTCTTTCACAAACCCGAAAATGCGATGCGAACCCGAATCCATGGGCAAAACAGCGAGTTCAATCCCCTTGATGTCGCGATAACCATCGGGATAAATCGCTTCCCCAATCATGGAAACCTTGAAGCCCTTCTTCCGCGCAAACAACTGATAATCACCTGCGGGAACCTGGTCAATCGCGAAAGCACCGGAAGCATCGGATTTGCCTTCTTTGAACGCCTGTGGCCGATCCAGTGGCGATGCCAGGGCCGAGAAGGCCGGCATACAAACCACGTCCGCATCCGCCACCGGTTTCTTCGTCGAATCCACCACGCGCCCGATGATGGCACTGCCCGGAAAAACGAAAATATCCATGCGCACACTGCGCTTGGCCTTCATCAGCAGGAAAGCCTCCGTCAATTGCGGGGAAAGCTGCTTCGCCGTGGCATAGACGCGCCATTCCTGATCCAGTGGCACACCGGTCAGTTCGTAGTAGCCGTTTTCATCCGAAACATCATGCAGAGGCGGTGCTTTGCGCATGAACGCCGAAAAAGCCTGAGCCACAATGCTTTCAGAGGAGCACAACATCACGTTGGTCTCCTGCAACGCCTTGCGATCCGGGGTCATCACATAGCCCCACACCATCCCGGCAGGGTCAACGGCAAAATCGATGTTCTTCAGGGCTTGATCCGGCTTGTCAATACGCACTTTCTTAAACGGCAGCTCTTTCCCCGGTTGATACGGAGTGCCGCTCAGGTCCAGGCTGACCGTGTAATTTCCGGGAAGAAGTCCACCGGCCGTGTAGCCGCCTTCATCGTCGGTGCGCGGGTTGGCGGGAAGGGGCCAGGCCTTCTGGTCCCACGTGTTTTCGCTGACATCCGGCTGCACCAGCACAAGAATCTTCGCAGCGCCCGTCGCGGCACCCACCTCCGTCACCCGACCTGAAATGGTAGCCCCAGTGGACAAACGCACCACCACGGACTGCCGGGTGGCATCATCCCCCAATTCCGGCGTGTCCACCTTGCCTTCCAGATACCCCGCACACGATGCAGTCACCCGATATACCCCGGGCCGATCCACCGCCACCTCAAATTTGCCTTGCGCATCCGTCTCCACCTGCCGGGGTTGAAGTGCGTCCCGACTGGCTTCATTGAAGGCGTCAAGGTCTTTGCTTTCCTTCAGCGCGGCTTCCCGGGCAGTCAATTCGGCCTGTTCCTCGGCGGATAGCACCCGCTTAATCCCGATGCGGCACTTTTCCACCCCCTTCTCACTGCGGCCGTCAACAACAGTCCCCTGAATGGTGAAAATACCGCCCGGCTCCCCCTCCTCCGCTTTGTGCTCGGATATCGACGCGCGTACCGGCTCCATCTTAGGCTCGTGCTTCGGCGCATCCGGCAAATCAGCCCGCTCTTCCGGTTTGGGTGGCGCTGCATATTTCATCTGAGAAACAGGCGGCGGTGTCGTGCGTTCCGGGGCCAGAAGCAAAGCCATAAGAATACCGGCAACCAGCAAGACCCCCACTGCAAAAAGCATTTGCAATGTACTCACCGATGAAGCCGATGTCCGCCGTCTCGCCATAGGTTCCTCCCGCGCTATTCTACACCGAATCATGAACCGGGATAAACGAAGCAAGGCTTTCCCGCTCCAGCAGTTCAACGCTCAGGGTGTGGACCCCGTCCTCGTTCTGCACCTGCCCGGTCAGCCGGTAGGCCCCGGCACCGGAGAGCAGATGCCCATGTCGCTGGTACGCGGCCGGAAAAAGAACCGCCTCGTAAACCCCGAAGAAATCCTCAAGGGTGAGAAACTTCATCACGCCGTGTCCGCTCTTCAACGCAAGCCGCCGCTCCGCAATCGGCCAACCAAGGAGACTCACCGTCTTCCCCTCGTAGGCGGACAGGGCGCTACTGGCGATCAGGGCGGAACCATGCAGCCGGGCCGCATAAAAATCCAGGGGATGCCGCTCCCCCAGCATCCCCAACGCCCCCCACTCAAGCTCGATGCGCTTCCGGCTTGAATAGTCCGGAATCCCCAAGCAAAAAGGGGAAGGATTCATCTTGCCAAAGCCCTGAAAAAGGCTGGCCGTCTGCCCCGGCTGGAAGGATGACGCGTCGGCCTTCGTGCGCGGCCGGAAACTCTCGATTTGCCAGCGCTGGGCCGGGCGCGGGATCGAGAAACTGTCAAAGCCACCGGCATGAAACAGGGCTTCGGCATCCGCATGGGACATCCCGGTTCGCTCCAGCAGCTCCAGCAGGTTCTCGAAAGGCCGCACGCGACGTGCACCCAAAATAGCCTCAATGGCGACCTGACTCAGATTGCGAACCTCGACAAAACCCGTCCGCACCGCCCCATTTTCCGCCGTGTAGCGGTATTCACTCCGCTGCACATCCGGCGGAAGAATCGAGATACCGCAACGCTTGGCCTCTTCAAGATACACCGGCGGCGGATAAAACCCACCCCGATTCGACAACACCGCCGCAAAAAAATCCGCCGGGAAATGGGCCTTGAGATACGCGCACTGATACGATAACTCGCCGTACGTGCTGGCGTGGGCCTTGCAATACGAATAGGCCGCGAAATTCGAAATCAGCTCCCAAATGGTCTGGGCCGACAACTCGTCCACCCCGTTTCCCGCAGCCCGCTCCAAAAAAGACTTCATGCTCTTCGCCATTTCACGCGGCCCCAGCTTCTTGCTCATCGCCCGCCGCAGCGCGTCCGCCTCCGCCAGGTCCATGCCGGTGACGGCATGCGCCACCTTCAGCACATCCTCCTGATAAATCATCACGCCATAGGTCTCGCTCAGCACCTGCGCCAGCGAAGGATGCACATATTCAACGACCTCGCGCCCATGGTGACGGTCGATGAAATGCTGCTTCATGCCGCTACCCGACGCCCCGGGACGCACCAACGCGATCGCCTGGATGAGGGTGTGCACATCGCAAGCCTGCATCCGCTGAAGCAATCCGCGCATCGCGGGGGACTCGACCTGAAAACAGCCGATGGTGCGCCCGCCCCGCAAATACCCGGCGGTAAGCGGATCGGCATCCGGGATCGCCTCAATATCCAGCGAAACCCCGCGACTACGACGCACACTTTGCACGGTGTCCTGAATCACCGAAAGGGCACGATGCCCCAATATGTCCATCTTGACAAGGCCAAGCTCCTCGATCGGATGCATGTCGTACTGCGTGATCACCAGACCTTTGGTGGTGCGCTGCAGCGGCACATAGTGGGTGATCGGGCCGGGCGCGATCAGCACCCCGCAGGCGTGTATGGACAAATGCCTCGGGAACCCGTCCAAAAACTCCCCAATCTCCACGATGCGCTTGAATTGCTCCCCCGCATCGCGCAAATTCCGGCATTCAGGAATACGCGCAATCACACTCGACAAATCCCGGGCCGCATAGTGCGGCAAGTGCCGCGCAAAAGCATCCACCTGTCGCTCCGTGAGCCCCAGCGCCTTCCCAATCTCACGCACGGCGGAACGCGCGCCAAACGTGTTCAGCGTCGCAATCATCGCCACCCGATCGGCCCCGTGACGACGGTAAATATAATCCAGCACCTCGTCCCGGCGATCCCATCGCACATCGAGGTCAATGTCCGGACAGTCCGTCCGCGAGGGGTTCAGAAACCGCTCAAAATAAAGTCCATACTTGAACGGGTCAACGCGCGTGATGCCAAGCGCATACGCCACAACGCTGTTCGCGGCCGAACCCCGCCCCACCGCAGGAATATCGTGCGCCACCGCAAACTGCACAATATCGGACACAATCAGAAAATAGGCCGCGAAACCCAGGCGATGAATCACATCGAGCTCATACCGCGTGCGGTCGATAATCGCGGGCGTGATCGGATGATAGCGTCTCTTCAGACCCTCAAAGGTCAGCTTCCACAGCCACGAAAAATCCGTTTCCCCGTCCGGCAATTCACACGCAGGAAAAAGCGGCTTGCCCAGCGCCAATTCAACCTGACATTCCTCCGCCACCCAGTCGGTGCTATCAAGCAGACCGGGAAATCCCGCATACAGTCGCTCCATCATGGCCGGACTGCGAAACCAATCACCGGGATTCGCCGTCTCACCACTTTCCAACGCCCCCACCGTCGTGTTATGCCGTATCGCGGCCAAGACCCGGTGAATCTCATACTGACCCGCATCCAGAAAATAGACCGGATTCACCGCCACGGCGCGGATGCCCGAGTCCCTCGCCCAATCATGCAATCCCGAAGCCCGATAGCGTGACGCCCCGTCCCCGTAATGCGTCACGGCGGCCAAAGGCTCGATTCCTTTGTCCCGCCACGCCTCCAACCACGCGCGGTCTGCACTAAGCGCAAAAAGATGCTCACCACCAAAGGAAAACGGCCAGGCCCCCAGAGCATCCTTTTGCACGTTCCCCAACTGAACCTGCGTCACGATCTCGCACAACTGCCCGTACCCTTCGCGGTCCTTGGCCAGAAAAACCGCCTTCCCCAACTGCGCACCGAGGATGGGCCGGATACCCGCATCCCGCGCGGCCTTGTAAAAAGGGATCGCCGCATACAATCCGTTCGTATCTGTCAACGCGAGGGCCTTCATCCCATGCTCAACCGCGCGCGCCACCAATTGACGGGGCTTCACCGTCCCTTCGAGCATCGAGTGGTTGCTATGCACATGCAAATGAATCATTTTTTCAATTCCGTGATACTGAACATATTTTCAGTATATCACACTCAGGCCCAAAAGGAAGCTCGCAAAAACAAACCCGATTACAGCGCCCTAACAACCCCGAAAATCGGCATCGGTCACAATATGGAATGTCGGAACCCTTTTACGCCATAATTTCCGCCAATCGGGAGTGACCCGGTTCGTAAAAAGAACTCAAACAAAAACGCATGCGCCGGACAAACCGTCAGCGCGCGCAAAGAAAGGCTGGACATGAGTGCTGTCGTCGTGACCCTTGAAGAAAGCGATTTGGCCGAAGTGAAAGGCATCCTCGAAAGCCAGGACGAACTCGCCGCGCTGCGATTCGTTGAAAAGCGCATCGTGACAAGGCTCCCCTGCCCGGGTGCATCGCTCTGCGATTCCAACAGGCAGAATCCGTTTCTTATGAAGCGGGACTAGCACCCCACCCCGCGCTTCTGCGTTCGAGAACGTCCAAGGCAGAACTTCGGACACTCTACGCAGAAGCGCGGAGGGCGTACAAACGCCCCCTGCTCGCACCATATCCCTCAGAAGAAGTGTATCCCGGAAAGCCAGTCCCCACCGGCCCACTTGAAGAACAGTCCAAACACTTGGGACAGCAACCACGCCACCGCCACGATCGGGGCCACAACGATATCCTGCCAATCCATATCGCGCTCCTTTCAGGTCATCCCCAACGCAAATCCCCTCCCTTGCATAGTACATCGGTCGAGAAAAATCGTCAATCCCCGTTGCGTACCGCACCTTCTCGCCCGAGCAGGCGTCTCCCCCCCCCCTTGCCATTATTGCCCAGTTCGCACAATCCTTCTCCACAAAAATCGCCTTATGTACGGGGTTTACCGCAATCGCATAGGCGATTTGACCTAGTTGCATCTAGGTCAAATCAATTCTTTTTGTGTAAAAATCCATTTTGCTATTGCATAGTCGACATATCAGTGTGATAATCACTAGGTGAAGGATTTTTTGGCAAAAACCTAGGAGCGTCGAAATAAATAACTCTTCGTTCCCCAAAAAGGAGCATGGGTACCATGGTACGGACTTGGATTGCAGTGTTGGCAATTGTCATGACGGGGGCATGGGACGCAGTTGCGCTCACAGGTAGCGCAACCTCGGGGACAAATCCACTGGAGACGGTATCCCCTACGCTGGATTCCATTACGGCGGTGACCGAAGGGAGCCTGACAGCCACCTTCAGTGAGCCGCTCTTAGCACTGGGGGCTGCAGCGCCCGAAAACTATGCCGTGTCCGGCTCGGGCGCGGGCACCCTGAACCTCAATCCCTCCACAGTCACAGGTACCGGGCCGTATGCATTGACCTGGAGCACCGGTGAGATGCAAAACGCCCAGTCGGTCGTGCTGACGGCTACGGGTATCCAGGACCTTGCGGGCAATCCCATCAATCCCTTGCAGAACAGTGCGTCCTGTGCGGGTATGGGGACTGCGCCGACATTCTCAAACTTACAGGTTGTTCCGGCAGAAGGCTCGGTCGATCACGACGTTACGCTCACCTTCACCGCATCCGAGCCGCTCAACGCCCCACCCACCGTGACCGTTAACGGCCACCCCGCCAACTACGTAAGCGGCAGCCCAAGCGGTGATTACGTCTATACCTACACCGTCCAGGCATCCGACCCGATTGGCGCAGCGTCCGTGGCCATATCCGGCACCGACGCGGCAGGTAATCCTGCAACCTTCGATGATGCGTCAACACTCAGTATTTCCGCCGTAATCACGAAACTCCCACTCAATAGTCGCCCACTTGCGCTTGTCTTGCTGGTCGTTGGGCTGCTTACCGTAGCACTGCGGCCCAGGCGTGCCATAGCGCCCCTATTCCTTCTGGCACTCCTCTTGGCATGCACGCCAGCCTTCGCTGCGGGCCCTACGGTATCCAACGTAACCTTCGCCCAGAGCCCGGACGGAGGTACAGGCACCAAGGTGGACATCTACTACGACCTCCTGGCACCGACCGGTTCCTGCGCCATTGAGCTGTCCCTCTCCAAAGACGGTGGCGCAGACGGTTTCAGTCATCCCATGGATCACTATACGGGTGACATCGCGGGCGTCACCACTGGCACGAGCAAACACATCGTATGGGATATCCGGGCCGATTACCCTGAAGAAAACATCCCCTTGGCGCGCATTCGCATTCTTGCGGATGATGGTGTCGTGCAGCACACCTTGACCTACGCCGCCGGATCCAACGGTTCGCTCTCCGGCACTTCGCCGCAAACAGTGATCCACGGAGCATCCGGGACAGCGGTTTCGGCCGTGCCCGATACGAACTACCATTTCGTCCAATGGAGCGACGGCATCACCGACAACCCCCGCACGGACACCAACGTCACGACGGATAAGCTGCTGACAGCCCTCTTCGCCATCAACACCCATTCCCTCACCTACAGCGTGGAAACCAATGGAACCATCACCGGCACCTCCCCGCAGACCGTCGACCATGGCTCAGACGGCACGCAAGTCACAGCCGTTCCGAATACTGGATACCACTTCACGCAATGGAGCGATGGAAACCTGTCTGCGACGCGCACCGATACGAACATCACGGCAGACCTCAGCGTCACCGCAAGCTTCGCCATCGATACCCACACACTGACCTATGCCGCCAACACAAACGGCTCCATCACCGGTACATCCCCGCAGACCGTCAATTACGGGGCATCAGGTACCGCTGTCTCCGCTGTGCCGGACACCGGCTATCACTTCGTCCAATGGAGCGATTCTTCCACGCAAAATCCACGCACCGACACCAATGTCACAAACGACCTTAGCGTTACCGCCAGATTTGCCATCAATACCTACACCATCACCTACACTGCGGGTACAAATGGAACACTTTCCGGCATTTCCCCCCAAAACATCAACCACGGTGCCGATGCCACACAAGTCAACGCGATTCCAGATACCGGGTACCATTTTGTCCAGTGGAGCGACAGCTCGACACAAAATCCGCGTACGGACACAAACATCACAGCCGCCCTCAGCCTCACCGCTGGTTTTTCCATCAACACCTACTCACTGACCTACGCGGCGGGTACACACGGTGCAATCTCCGGCACATCCCCACAAACGGTCAGTTATGGCAGCAGCGGCACCCAAGTCACCGCCGTTCCAAGTATCGGCTACCATTTCGTCCAGTGGTCGGATGGCGTTTTGACAGCCGCACGCACAGACGCCACCGTAGTCGCAGATCTGTCCGTCTCTGCCACATTCGCCATTAACACCTACACCCTCACCTACACGCCAGGCACAAATGGTACAATCACGGGCACCTCGCCACAGACCGTCAACTATGGAGCCTCCGGATCACAGGTCACGGCGGTTCCAAATACCGGCTATCACTTCGTCCAGTGGTCCGATGGCGTTTTGACAGCCGCACGCACAGATGCCACCGTAGTCGCAGATCTGTCCGTCGCTGCCACATTCGCCATCAACACCTACACCCTCACCTACACGGCGGGTGCAAACGGTACCATCACCGGCACATCGCCACAGACCGTCAATTATGGGGCCTCCGGATCACAGGTCACGGCGGTTCCAAATACCGGCTATCATTTCGTCCAGTGGTCCGATGGCGTTTTGACAGCCGCACGCACAGACGCCACCGTAGTCGCAGATCTGTCCGTCTCTGCCACATTCGCCATTAACACCTACACCCTCACCTACACG
>CAIZGN010000077.1 GCA_903932505.1 Candidatus Hydrogenedentota bacterium | reverse complement strand
GCGTCGGGAAAGCTGGTTGCTCATGGGACCTCCAAAGGCGAGTGGGGGACGTGGCATTCGGTGCACTTTGACCCGGTGTAGTGGCTCTTGATGGTGATCTGTTTCTGGAACTTGGGCCGGGACGGGCTGGCTTCGTGGCATCTCAGGCAGGCGGAAAATCCGCTCTTGTCTATGTTATCCTTCCGGGGATTGTCCGTGTGGGCCTGGCCCGGGCCGTGGCACCCCTCGCAGGAGAGGGTCTTGTGCTCGTGCTTGATCAGCTTCTGGTAAATGTCCGAGTGGCATTCCTCGCACTGCTTCTTGCCGGCATAAATCGGGGCGCGCGCGGCCAGCTCAGCCAAGGCCTCGCCGCGATACCAGCCATACTCGCCGAAGGACGCCGGGGTGAGAAAGTAACGCGCGATCAGGTAAGCCGTCACCACTCCGACCACGAGCAGGAGGATTCTAAAGATCTGAGGCGGCATGTGCAAAAGGCGGCGCATAGCTCTGTCTAGTTTGTCTGGGCGGCAACCATAAACGCTTTGTTATGCAATCGTGTACGATAGCATTAAGCCGCAGCCCCGGTCATGGCTGCCCTTCATTTGCTGAATTATCATCATTTCTTGCGTCACCCGAAGCAATTATCCGCGCCCGATGAGCTTGCCGGTGCAAAAAAGGGGAGCCCGCAAGGGCTCCCCTGCAACTGACCGGAACTCACGCCCGGAAATGCGCTACTTCTTGAAGTCGCGGATGAACTTGACGAGCGCCTTGATCTCATCGGCGCTCAGGGCATCGCCAAAGGCCTTCATCTTGGTGGTTTCGCCATCCTTGATGCCATCCTTGATGGCCTTGGTCATGGCGTCATCCTTCAGGCCTTCCTGGACCTTGGCATCGGTGTAATCCTTGGCCCCCATCTTTTCGCCCATCTTGGTCTTGCCCTTGCCATCGGCGCCGTGGCACTTGGTGCAATTCTTTTCCCAGTTCTCTTTGGCATCCGCGGCGTGGAGCGATACGGCGCCCGCGACGAGCAGGGCCATGCTGCTTGCGATTAGTTTCTTCATAATTTTGGCTTTGTTCTCTTCGTTGTTCTCTCAGTTGTTGCTTGCCGCCCCCGGTTGGGGGCAGCCGGGCAACTATAAATCAACGGCGCGTCAAAATCTACTTCTTGAAGTCGCGCACAAATTTCACCAGCGCCTTCATGTCGTCGTCGCTCAAGCCTTCCACAGCCTTCATCCGGACTTTCTCGCCGTCCTTCACGCCGTCCTTCATGGCCTTCAGCATCTCCTCGTCCTTCATGGAGGCCTGGTACTTCGCGTCGGTGAAATCCTTGATCTCGAGCTTCTTGCCCATCTTGGTGTCGCCTTTACCATCGGCGCCGTGGCACTTGGTACAATTCTTTTCCCAGTTCTCTTTGACGTCAGCGGCGGACACGGTCACAACGGCGACCATTACGGCGGCGCCGATAAGGAGCATCTTATTCATGATTTATTAGATTCGTTATTTGTTTCTATCTTGTTAACAGTCAGCAAAAAATGGTGCTTCCCGGCGTTTCCAGCTATGCATTATTTGGCAATTCGTAGCCCTTTTTTGCCTAACTCCGGGGAAGGTGCCGAGGCGGATTCGGTCAGAACACTTATCCTGGGGCGTCTCCCCAAGCTGGAATAGCAGTGCGCCATTGCCACAGAAGTCCGAAGGGCCAAGGGCCCGCCTCTATCCCAGCCTGGGGCAACGCCCCAGGAGCATCGCCCCAGAAATACCCTAAGGGCTGAAAGCCCGACCGATCACCGCCACCGTCATCCGCCGCATCTGCTGCATGGATTATGGCTACACAACCGCCTGCTGCAACCGCGTGCGCGTGTAGGCTATCAGCCCGCCGGCGTCAATGATGACCTGCCGGGACCTGGGCATC
>CAIZGN010000076.1 GCA_903932505.1 Candidatus Hydrogenedentota bacterium | reverse complement strand
TTTTGAGGTCAAACAAGGCCGAGCGCACCACACGTGGTTGCCGAAAAACGCCCAAAAGCACTTTGCGAATTTGCCCGCACTAAAATTCAACAAAAAACAAAGCGTTTACAGCCCCTCAATTTCCCAATGGCGGAATCGCTGGCTGCGCGGGTGTCTTCTTGCGAATTATTGCTCAATATGGCAGTATAGGCTCCGCGTTCAAGCCGACGTGGTGTCGGCAGGCATGTCCCTCAGGATAAGGGCTTCATGGAACCAATTGTATGTTCAGATAACCTGCGCAAGGTATTCACCCAGCCCAACGGGAAGCGGGTGGAGGCTGTGCGTGGGGCTTCGTTTTCGGTTGCACCCGGCGAAGTGCTTGGATTGCTTGGCCCCAACGGGGCCGGCAAGACCACGCTCCTGCGCATGTTGGGCACACTTATCGCGCCCACGTCCGGATATTGTTGGATAGAGGGCATTCGAGCGGACCGCGCGCCGGATGCCATTCGTGGACGCATCGGCTTCCTGTCGGGGAATACCAAGTTGTACGGCCGACTGACCGTGCGTGAGGTTTTGCGGTACTTCGGGGCCTTGTGCGGCATGGACGACGAGTCCATTGCAAGCCGTACCGCCAATCTTTCGGAGCGACTCGCGATGGATGCCATCCTGGATCAGCGCTGCGAGAGCCTTTCCACCGGGCAGACGCAGAAGGCCTCTATTGCCCGAGTCATGCTGCACGACCCTAAACTCCTGATTCTCGATGAACCCACGCTGGGTCTCGATATCGTTACCAGCCGCACAATCCTTGAATTCATATCGGATGCCCGCAGTCGGGGCCACAGCATCATTTTTTCCACCCATTACATGAGCGAGGCCGAGCTTTTGTGCGACCGTGCGGCGTTTCTCTATCAGGGGGAGATCATGGCGATCGGCACCAAGCCGGAATTGTACGAATTGACCGGCAAGGACAATATCTACGATGCCTTCCTTGGACTGTTGGATCGCAGGGAGCGGGAGACCTCATGAATCCCAAAACCGCCTTCACCATCATGCGCAAGGAGTTGCTCGATACTCTGCGCGACAAGCGAACCCTGATGATGATGATCGGCGTACCGGTGCTTCTGTATCCGGGCATGCTGCTGATTGGTATTCAAGCCGCTTCCATTCATAAGAGTAAACTCGACCGCGAGATGTCGCAGGTCGCCATTCAAGCGGAGGATCCCGCGCTGATTCAGCGGTGGCTCGCCGTCGAAAAGAAAATAGAGGTTCTTCCCTCTACCGATGTCGTTAAGGATCTGTTCGCGGGGGTGGTGGACGCGGTTATCGTGGCGGGACCCGAGACGCTCGCGAATCTCGACAAGGATGGAACGGCCAAAATTACCATCCGCTATGATAGCACCGAGTTTTCATCTACCGCCGCGATGCGGCGCGTGCGCGATGTGCTTGAAAAAGAATCCAAATCCATACTCAAAATCCGGCTTGACCGAACGAAGCTCTCCGAAGCCTTTGCGCTGCCTATTGAACCCGCTCCCGTGGATACCGCCCCGCCTCAGAAGACCACCGGTTTTATCCTCGGCCTCATGCTTCCCATGATGATGGTGGTGACCATTGCCCTGGGCGCGTTTTATCCCGCTGTCGACCTCACGGCGGGCGAAAAAGAGCGCGGAACCTTCGAGACCCTGCTGTCCACGCCCGCCGCGAAGTCCGAAATTGTGTTCGGGAAATTTGCGGCTGTGTTTATACTCGCCATGGCCACCGGTCTGCTCAATTTGGCCAGTATGGCACTCACCTCGCTCATATTGATCACGCAAATGGGAGACATGTTCAAAGGCCTACCGTTTAGTATGCAACTGCCCATGACCGCCATTCTGTCATCCGTGGCGGTCATGATTCCGCTGGCCCTGCTCATATCAGCGGTGATGATGGGGGCTGCCGTCATGGCCCGCAGTTTCAAGGAAGCCCAAAATTACCTTACCCCCGTCATGCTGCTGGTCATTCTTCCCGCCACAGTCGGTGGCTTGCCCGGCGTCGAGTTGGGTGCCATCACCCAGTTCGTTCCCATCGCCAATGTCGTCCTGCTTTTCAAGGCACTCATGACCGACAAGGCCGGGTTTGATGACGCCTTCAACGTCTTCTTCAGCACCTCCGTTTTCGCCCTGCTCGCCCTTCTTTTTGCCGCTTGGCTGTTCCAGCGCGAAGAAGTCGTGCTGTCGGAAGAGCGGGGCATACCGCTTTCGTTTCGGCGTTCCGATTTCGAGCGTCGCCGCGCGCTCACGCCCTCTTCCGCGCTCACGTGGTTCGCCGTGCAGACCCTGCTCCTCTTCTACGGCGGCATGCTGCTCCAAAAATGGCACTTGATTACCGGTCTCGTCCTTACCGAGTGGGTACTCATTCTCGGGGCCACGCTGGCCTTGCTGTGGTTCCTCAAGGTGGATTTCAAAGAGTCGTTGAACCTGCGCCGCCTCTCACTCCACCATCTCGGTGCCGGACTCCTCATTGGGGTGGGCAGCCTCGTGCTGGTCATACAGATGGGGCTCTTTCAGAATCGGATTACACCGTTGCCCGAAGGTCTTAAGGAAGGCTTTGCGCACTTGTTCTCCGGTGGAGACACCTGGTACGGACTGCTCGTCCTTCTTTTCGCGGTGTCCATTTCCCCTGCCATCTGCGAAGAGGTCTTGTTTCGGGGTGCCATTCTCTCGGGACTCCGGCAACGCCTCGGCCCGTGGGCGGCCATCCTGTTGACCGGCCTTCTCTTCGGACTTTTTCACATCAGCATTTACCGCATCCTGCCCACCGGACTATTGGGGATCATGTTGACCTACCTCGCCGTGCGTTCCAACACCATATTCTTGGGGATGATTGTGCATGGATTGGTCAACGGCACCGCCGTGCTCGCCACCAGCGGGTATCTGCCCAATGCATTGGCCGCCTTGCTCGATGAGGATAAGATTCAAGGGCAGTGGCTTCCCGCCTGGCTGCTGGCGTTCGGCGTGGCACTGCTCGTTGTCGGCGTTCTGTGGATCGAGCTTACGCGCTCCCGTGGCGACGACTATAACGCCGCGTCGAAAGCCGAAGAATAGCGCACAATCCCGGACACACCGCTCAGGGAGCCTTCGCGGATAGGTAACACCATGAACGCTTCAACGGGCACATCCCAAGGTGCGCGGATGTCGTAGTGTGCGGCCGACTCGAACCCGAATTTCGGGTAATAAGCGGGATTTCCCAGCACCACCACACAGCATTCCGGTCGCGACTGGCAGGCGGCAATTCCAGCCTTGGTGAGTGCCGTGCCGATTCCTTGATGCTGAAATTTGGGAGAAACCGACAGCGGCGCAAGCGCAAGGGCGGGCACTGCGCCCCGAGGCGTCTCAATCTCGATGCGGCTCAGGAGGATATGGCCCATCAACGCCCCTTCCTCCTCCGCCACGAGGGACAAGTCCGGGATGTACTCCGCCGAATCCCGCAGTGCCTCCACCAGACGGGCCTCTCCGTCCCCCTCAAACGCCGTGCAAAGAAGAACGCGAATGGCTTCGTAATCCTCCGGTTTTTCCTGACGAATAATCATGCGAATAAATACTCCCTGTTTTCGATTCAGAGGGGTATCTTGGCGTGGAGCCCGGGGTGAAGTCAAGAGATTTTTTCGCCCATGCGTTTGCGCCTGAACGTCTGCACTGCGCGTTTCGTTGGCTAGGGGGGGGGCGACCTATTGTAATGTTCATAATTGATAACGACGGTGATTCCGGGCCGCTCACCAGTCAGCCCAAACGAAGGGAGAAATCTTGTGTCCCTACTGTATCCTCCGAGGAGGCAGGTAAGGTGCCCCAAAAAACGGCAGTTGGGATTGACTGCCCAAATCTGATCAATCCTATGCCACTTCGTTGGCCAGAATCTGCTCGAGTGTCTGACGCTTGCGGATCAACCGGAATTCTCCCGTTGTCGTTCGCAGGACTTCTGCACACTCGGGAAACGAATTATAGTTTTTGGTGCACATGGCCGAGCAATATGCGCCAACCGCTTCCACCGCCACTGGATCGCCGATGTGCGCTTCGGTCAGTTCGCGAGAACCCAGGCCTTCGGGGTTGCCCGGTTCCGGCGTGAGGATGTCCCCGCTTTCGCAGCAACGGCCCACCACCAAACAAGTCTGTGTGCCCCGCTTTGCTCCATCCGCAGGCACCACCACGATGGGGTGTTGTGCTCCATAAATGCTCGGGCGTAGCACCTCGTTCATGCCGGAATCCACTTTCACAAAAACGTGCCCGTCCGCGCCGGTATCCACAACGTCCATCACGGTGCAGACCAATGTGGCGCTGTTTGCCACGAGAAACGTGCCCGGTTCGACCTCAAGATGCAATTTGCGCCCATACCGCTCAGCAAAGGATTCAAACTCCCGGGCGATCCGACCGCCGATTGCCTGCAAATCCGCCGTGGTCTCATACGACATGCGTCCCGTTTTATAGCCACCACCCAGACTCAGTCGAGTGACCTCGGGCAGGCGTGTCGCAATGTCTAGCGACATGGTCGCGCAATGAACCCACATTTCCGGATCCGACCCGGAACCAATGTGGGTGTGCATTCCGGTGATGCGCAGCTGGTACTCGGCCGCCGTGGCGGTCACCTCGGGCAGATGCTCATGCCAGATCCCAAAACTCGAGGAAGGACCGCCCACATTGCAACGATTATTTTGGCCGGATCCCAAGCCGGGGTTGATGCGCACGCACACTTCCGACCCCGGGAAAAGCGCCCCATAGGTGCGCAGCTGGTGCAGGGAGCATGCGGTGTACAAGACGCCCTGTCGCACCAATGCACCGAGGTCTTCGGGAAGCTGCTGCGCGGTCAGCTGGATGCGCTCAGGCGCGACACCGGCTCGAATCGCCCGTTCCGCCTCGTAGCCGCTACTGGCATCAATATTCAGCCCCTTGCCCGTCAAGATCTGGATGATCGCTGCGTTCGAGGAGGCTTTCATCGCGTAGCGCCCTGTCAACCCGAAAGCATTCGGAAAAGCGAGTACTTGGGTGGCGCGATCTTCCAATCCCGCCTGGTCGTACACAAAAACAGGCGATCCAAATTCGCGCTGCACCTGCCGCACTTCGTCTTCCGTCAAAAAAGCAAGCTGCTCCATGGAATAAATCCTTTTTTATTTCCGCTGACAAGCGGGTGTCCGTTAGGGGAATGCCGTCGGGAAAGCAAGAGCGTACCACCCGCGCCAAGGACTTTTCACCTTTCTCTCAGGCGTTCGAGGCGCGCTGAAGGTCGGCGAGCTTCTGCGCGGCCGCGCCGGAGTCGATGGATTCGACCGCACGCTCGACCCCCTCTGCGAGCGTTTGCGCCCCCCCCCCCGCAACCAGTGCGGGGGCAACGTTCAGAACCACGATGTCCCGGTGCGGACCGGGCTTGCCGCTGAGCACCTCCTGCAACAATCGGGCATTGTCGGTAGCGGTGCCACCCGATAAGGCGGATACAGGGGCGGTCGACAATCCGAATTCGCCGGGCGCTATGTCGTAGCACCGCACGGTGTTATTGTGCGCCTCCGCCACATGGGTGGGGCCGCTGAGAGAAATTTCGTCCAAGCCGTCTGCTCCGGCCACCACAAACGCATGGCGAACGCCCAGCGAGAGCAGTACCGAGGCGATGGATTCCACGCGCCGGGCATCGTAAAGCCCCATCACCTGTCCATCGGCGTTGGCGGGGTTGGTCAGTGGGCCAACCAGGTTAAACACCGTTCGAAAACCCAATTCACTGCGAATCGGGGCCACATGGCGCATTGCGCCGTGCAGGCTCCGCGCAAATAGAAAACCGATACCCACCTCGTCGATGCAGGTGGCCACGGTTTCAGGGGAAGCATCGATCCGGATGCCCAGAGCCTCCAGCACATCCGCGCTTCCACACTGGCTCGACGCACTGCGGTTGCCATGTTTTGCCACGGCCACACCCGCACCCGCCACCACAAAAGCCGCCGTGGTGGATATGTTGAACGTGCCCAAACGATCGCCGCCCGTGCCGCAGGTGTCCACTAAGGGGCGGCGATTCGCGTGGATGGAGGTCGCCATGGCGCGCATGGTCTCGGCAAACCCCGTGATTTCCTCCACGGTTTCGCCCTTCATGCGCAAGGCGGTGAGCAGCGCCGCGATTTGGGCCGGGGTGGCCGCTCCCGACATCACTTCGCGGGTCACTTCGGCTGCCTCCGCACGCGTGAGGGAGCCTTGGTTCGTCAATCTATGCAACGCTTCGCACAGTGTCATCGTTTGTTCCTTGTGCCGTTTCCTCCAAGGTTTTCCCCGGTGGAGAGACGCCGCACTGTAGCAGCGCCCATCGGGAAAAATCAACCATCGTTTTCCCGTTTTTCATTATTTTGCCTCTTGTAATAATCGGAAATTTGTGGTACAGTTCATATGCCAAGGAGGGTACATGTGCGGGCCACGCGGGGTGGTTCCGTATGATGGACGGAATAAATCCCGTCTCAAGGAGTTTGGGCCTATGGGAATGCGAATCAACACCAGTGTTTCTGCTCTGGACGCGCAACGTAATCTGTCGCGCACCACCAACGCGCTTGCCCGTAATCTGGAGAAAATGAGTTCCGGGTTGCGAATCAACCGTGCTGCTGATGACGCAGCGGGAATGGCGGCCTCTGAGCAGTTCTCTTCACAAATCAGGCAGGCTCAGGCCGAGTCCAACAACTATCAGTCTGCCATCAATATGACGCAGACGGCGGACAGTGGTCTCGAGCAGCAGCAGTCCGCCATTCAGCGGGTGCGAGAGCTGGCGGTGCAGGCTTCTAATGGCACCATGAGCCCGACGGATCGTCAGGCCCTGAATGCCGAGGCCCAGCAGTTGCTGGGGCAGGTGAGTGACATCGCCGACCAGACGCAGTTCAACAACCAGAAGCTCTTGGATCAAAACCGCAGCATCCCCGTTGGTGCAGGCAATGTACAGGTGCAATTGAACGGGTCGACCAACGCGAGTCTTGGCGTGTCCGGAATTGATCTCTCCACCGCAGCCGGTGCCCAGGCCGCACTGGGCAGCACCGATCAGGCGCTCCAGCAACTTGAGCAGAACCGCTCCGGGTTGGGTGCGCAGATGAACGGCTTCGAAAGTGCCATCAATGTGCGTGATACCCAGGTGGAGAATCAGCAGGCCGCCCAGTCACGCATTCGCGATGCGGATGTGGCGCGACTCTCCATCGAGCAGTCCAAAAATCAACTGCTCTCTCGTGCGGGGTTGAGTGCCCTCAGTCAGTCCAACGTTTCAAACCAGAACGCCCTGATGTTGCTGGGCCGGTAGGCCTGCGGCAGTAATCCCATGACCGATGTGCATTATGGCCACAGCATAGTCGCTGTGGCCCTTTTTTGTGTGACGGGGTCATTCCCTCCGGGCGGGTATTTCGCCTGCGGGGCCCCGGTTGACGTTGTAAGGAAAAGGCTTTGAATTGCCCCCAATCTCCCGCCCTCATGCCGTGTCACGGTCGCGAGGCGCTATGGAATAAACGCCTGAAAGCGGAGAAACGTTTCGGACTCCGGCTTGAGCAACCGCCCTACCGGCTCCGCATGGGCCACGTGTGGCGCTCCAACATCATTTCCCTGGGATTACGCTTGCTCGGGGTCTATGGATGGGGGGTGCGCAATGCACTTGAACTCCAGATGCGCGAAGAGACCTTTTGCTTTCCCGACCTTCCGGACGCACTCCGGGGCTTCCGCATTCTGCATATCTCTGACCCTCATTTCATCCGCAATGATGGAAGACTTGCCGAAATTGCTGCCGAATGCGTGCGCGGAACGGAAGTCGATCTCTGTGTGCTGACCGGCGACTATTGTTGGGGGCATTTCGGTCCCCAAGGTTTCTTTAGTGAACCGCTCGGCCAAATCCTCCGTGAAATTCAAAGCCGCCATGGCGTGGTCGGCATTCTTGGTAATCACGACACCCATGAGGCCGCCGATGTCCTGCGCGACCTCGGGGTGAAGGTGCTTATCAACGACGGTTGTACCCTTCAGCACGGCGATGCTGACCTTTGGATTGGCGGTACAGACGACCCCCACAAATTCCTTTGTGCCAGTGTCGCCTTGGCCATGCGGGATGCCCCGGCCGAGGGTTTTCGCCTGCTTCTCGCCCACACGCCTGAATGTGCTGTTCGTGCGCTTGATTACGAGGTGGACCTGTACCTGTGTGGCCACACCCATGGGGGACAGGTGTGCCTGCCCGGGGGAAGACTCATCCAAGTTAATGCCCGCTGTGACCGGGCCTTTGGCGAGGGTAAATGGCGTCTCGGAACCCTTCAGGGATTCACCACAAAGGGCATGGGAACCACGGATGTGCCGGTGCGCTTCTACTGCCCTCCGGAAATAGCCCTGCTGACATTGGAACGACAATAAAATTGTGGGGCAGACATTCCTGTCTGCCGTCCCCCACCGTGGGGCAGACATTCCTGTCTACCCTCCTCCCATGCCCCCAAAAAAATAAATTTTCCGGCATTTGACCCCGGACAACAGGCTGGAGTACACTTTCGCCCCAGTGGAGTCCCGCGTAACAATTACCGGGCAAGATGGACCAGAAACCTAACTGATGAGAGGAAGATACCGTGAAGAAGCTCAGCGTATTTATGACCGTGGCAATGTTGGGTGCATTGATCTTGGCCGGTTGCGCGACCGGTGGCGGCGCGAAGCCTGCGGATTTGGTTGGCAAACAGGCGAATGCCTTCGCCACCGCCATTAAGGGTGAGGATATCGACGGCGCAATGAAGCTTTTCTCCGAGAATTTCAAGCATTACGAATGGAGCAACAAGGCTGGCGCGAAAGAATTCTTGGCCAATGCCAAAGACATGGGTTACCTGAAGAAGCTGGAATCTGATGTCTCCAAGATGAAGGTCACCGTGGAAGGCCAGACCGCGAAGGCGTATCCGATTGCGCTTACCGGTTCCTTCGGACAGGTCACCGTCGAACTCTCCTTCGCCAAAGAGGGCGCGAACTGGATGATCGTGGGCTTGGATGCCTCCGGTATCTAAGTAACTGTTCCCCAAGATTTTCAGACTGGCGCGGATCTCCCGCGCCAGTCTTTTCATTGGGATCCGGGCGCGGACAGGAATATCGCCCCGTACCCCGCGCGTTACACCTATTATCGTGAACAGACTCGCTCAAGGGGTCTGTCCAACCAGGACACTGGCCCCGGCAGGCAGCGCAATGCGCCGGGGGATCTAAAGCCCAGTCCATGAACCGAAGGAGAGCGATCCCATGATGTTTGATTTTGACCGGATTCAGGCGGTCTATGGCCGGATGGCCGCACGGGTCGAGGCCGCGCGAGCACTGCTTGGCCGTCCAATGACCCTCACCGAAAAGGTGCTTTACGCCCATCTTTGGGATGAATTGCCCGCCCAAGCCTTCGTTCGCGGCCGGGATTATGCCGATTTTGCCCCGGATCGAGTGGCCATGCAGGATGCCACCGCCCAAATGGCCCTGCTGCAGTTTATGCAAGCGGGACGCGCCAAGGTTGCCGTGCCTTCTACGGTTCACTGTGACCACCTGATTCAGGCGAAAGTCGGCGCGCAGCCCGACTTGGCCGCTGCGATCAAGACGAATGAGGAAGTCTACGCATTCCTCGCCTCGGTGTCGCAGAAATACGGAATCGGCTTTTGGAAGCCCGGCGCGGGCATCATTCATCAAGTCGTCCTCGAAAACTATGCTTTCCCCGGCGGCATGATGATCGGTACCGACTCGCATACTGTAAACGCTGGTGGTCTCGGCATGATCGCCGTGGGCGTGGGGGGGGCCGACGCCGTCGATGTCATGGCCGGAATGGCGTGGGAATTGCGCTTCCCGAAACTTATTGGAATCCACCTCAAAGGTCGCCTCAACGGCTGGGCCGCGCCGAAGGATGTTATCCTCAAAGTCGCGGGCCTGCTGACGGTGAAAGGCGGAACCGGCTGCATCGTGGAATATTTTGGAGCCGGGGCCGAAAGCATTTCCTGCACGGGCAAGGGAACCATCTGCAACATGGGCGCGGAAATCGGCGCGACAACGTCGGTGTTCGCCTATGACGCCTCCATGGCCCGTTATCTCGAAGCCACTGGCCGCGCGGACATTGCGAAGGCGGCCTCGGCGGTTGCCGACTATCTCCGCCTGGATCCCGAAGTGCTCCAGAATCCCGGTGCCTGTTATGACGAACTCATTGAAATTGATCTCGATGCACTTGAACCGCACTTGAACGGCCCCTTCACCCCCGATCGCGCCACGCCCATTTCCAGCATGAAAGCGGTTGCGAAGGAAAACGGCTGGCCGACACGCGTTGAGGCGGGCCTCATCGGTTCCTGCACGAATTCCTCCTACGAGGACATGGCGCGCGCCGCCTCCGTCGCTCGGCAGGCGGGCGAAAAAGGCATCAAGGCCAAGGCCCAATTCACCATCACCCCCGGCTCCGAACTGGTGCGCTACACCGTCGATCGTGACGGTTTTGTCGGCGATTTCGAGAGCATCGGCGGCGTGGTGCTCGCCAATGCCTGCGGCCCCTGCATTGGTCAGTGGGCACGCTATCAGCCCGGTGAAGCCCAAGAAGACAACGCGATCGTGCACTCCTTTAACCGGAATTTCGCCAAGCGCGCTGATGGCAACCCCCGCACCCATGCGTTTGTGGCCTCCCCTGAATTGGTGACGGCGCTTGCCCTTGCGGGTGACCTCACCTTCAACCCGCTCACCGATACCCTTCCGGATGCCTCTGGCAAGCCGGTCAAGCTGGACCTGCCCTCCGGCGATGAGCTTCCTGCGCGCGGTTTCGATTGTGCGGATCCCGGCTATCAAGCCCCCGCCGAAGACGGCAGCAGCGTCGAAGTCCGGGTCAGTCCGGATTCGGAACGTCTGCAACTCCTCGACCCCTTCGCGCCCAACGGTGGCGATCTTCCCGGACTGCGGCTATTGCTCAAGGCGAAGGGCAAGTGCACCACCGACCACATTTCCATGGCCGGGCCGTGGCTGCGTTTCCGTGGACATCTCGACAATATCTCCAACAACTGCCTCATCGGGGCGATCAATGCCTTCAACGGCGAGGCAAACCGCGTGAAGAACCAATTCACGGGCGAGTACGATGAGGTTCCGAGGGTGCAGCGGGACTACAAGGCCCGAGGCATTGGATCCATCGTGGTCGGCGACGAAAACTATGGCGAAGGCTCCTCGCGTGAACACGCCGCCATGGAACCCCGCCATCTCGGTGTCAAAGCCGTTCTCGTAAAGAGTTTTGCCCGTATCCATGAAACCAACCTCAAAAAGCAGGGCCTCCTGGCACTCACGTTCAAGAATCTCGCTGATTACGACCGGATTCAGGAGGATGACCAGCTCGACCTGCACGGCTTGGATGCCTTCACGCCGGACACACCCTTGACACTGGTCTTGCACCACGCGGACGGCAGCGAAGAGTCCTTCGAGGTCAATCACAGCTACAACGACGGCCAGATTGCGTGGTGGCGTGCGGGTGGCGCGCTCAATTTGATCCGTGCCCAGCAATAGCTATAATTCGGCGACCTTTGCACCGTGCATCGGTCGCCGTTTTTTATACACAGACGCCTCTCCCGACCTTGGTGCACGAAAAAGGGCTCCGGGATTGTTCCAAGGGGGGGGGTGTGTTAAGATCCACCGGTGGGCGAAAGTATAAAGGCGCGTAGGGCCTTCAACCGTCCCCTAAGAAAAGGAACGCATTCTCCGTATGAACGGCCTCCTCAAACAAGCATCACTATGGATCGTACTCCTGATTATCGGTATTCTGATTCTCAATGAATTCTCGGGTACGCAGAAAAGCACCAAGGAACTTGGCGAACCTGACTTTGTCGCCCAGATGGAAGCCAATAACATTGACAGCCCCGTTGCGGTTGTCGAGGCGGGCGACAAGAGTGTTCAGGTGAAGGCAAAGTTCAAGCAGCCGATCGACAACCAGAAATCCATGTCCTTCCTTACTGAGGAATTTCGACCGGAGTGGAAGGCCAAGCTCGAAGCCAACGGGATCATCTACCGTCGCTCAGCCGCCAACACCACTTGGCAAATTTTATTCATCAATGTCGTGCCGCTCATCCTCTTTGCGGGCATCATTTTCTTCTTCTTCCGGCAGATGCAGTCCGGCGGAAGCAAGGCCATGTCTTTTGGGAAGAGTCGCGCCCGCTTGGTTAACCAAAGTGACAAGGTCGTGACTTTTGCGGATGTCGCCGGGGTTGACGAGGCCAAGGAGGAACTGCAGGAGGTCATCGACTTCCTCAAAGATCCCAAGAAATTCACCCGTCTTGGCGGGAAGATCCCCAAAGGCGTTCTGCTCGTGGGGCCTCCCGGCTCCGGGAAAACCCTGCTGGCGCGTGCC
>CAIZGN010000075.1 GCA_903932505.1 Candidatus Hydrogenedentota bacterium | reverse complement strand
GCGGCTCCGTTCGTCTCCCGCATCAATCGACCTGCCACCTATCATAATTGATCCCCGCCACACGTTCAGGCACAAATCCCACTGGATAAACTGGCCGCTTGACAGGGCAGCGAGGCTGCGTGTCTACTTGACGCAGGCCTAATGCAGGCAATCAGCCGCAATCGATAATTTCAGGGGAGGTGAGCATATGAACACCAGCGCAGACAACCGTGGCGCAGAGTACGAAGTCTTGAGTCCATGGGCAGATGCTGATCCAGTGCCCTTGCGAGGGATCACACCTCGTCCTGCAGATCTCGCCGGCAAGACGATAGGCCTGTTTTCCAATAGAAAGAGGGCCGCTTTGCTTACCCTGGGCGCAGTGGAAACCGAATTGCTGGAGAAATTCCCCGCGACAAAGACTTCCTGGTATGAGTGCAGCACGATCAACACGCCCGAGATGCTCACCGAAGGCAAGGCCAAGTTCGAAGCATGGGTGGCCGGCGTTGACGCTGTGGTGCTCTCGGTAGCTGACTGAGGCTCATGCACTAAGTTCCTCGTGCACGATGCAATATCCGTTGAGGACTTGCATCGGCCCGCCGTAGTACTGGCAAACGAGGGCTTTGTGACGGACGGGCGGTCTGCCGCGTCTAACAAGGGGATGCCGATGGTTCGCATCGTGCAGGAAACGGTCCCCTGTGAATGCAACCTCAAGGATGAGGCCGACGCCGGAATTCGTTCGGCGATGGCCCAAATTATTGATGCGTTGACCAAACCTCTCTCCCCCGAGGAGCGGGCGCCGAAGAGGAAGGAAAAGGGAACGGCCTCCAGAGTCGCGTTCAAAGGCCAGTTGGAGGAATTCAACCGCTTTTTCTATAAGCGGGGTTGGGGCGACGGTTTGCCTCTTCTGCCCCCGACCGAGGCTGCAGTGAGGGAAATGCTGGCCGGGACCGATCTGCCGCCGGACCATGTCGTTGGCAAGGTCGTGCCGCGCCAGGGCAAGGCAACGGTGGAGAAAATCGCCATCAATGCCGTCATGGCTGGCGCCCTGCCTACGCACATGCCTATCTTGATCGCTTGCACGGAGGCTCTCGCAGATCCGCGTGCCCATTTGGGCGCCTACGGCACGAGCACCGGTTCATGGATGCCGTTCTGGATCGTCAACGGGCCGGTGCGCAACGACGCGCTGGTGAACTGCGGTTCCGGTGCGATGAACCCGGGAAACATCGCAAATGCCGCGATCGGTCGAACCATGGGCCTCATCGTCAAGAACATCGGCGGTGCGCGCAAGGCAATCGAAGACATGGGCGTATATGGCAATCCGGGAAAGTACTCCTGCGTAGCCGGGGAGAACGAAGAGATGAGCCCGTGGGAACCGCTTCATGTCGAGCAGGGATTGGCGAAGGAAGACAGCGCCGTGACGCTGTTCTTTCCGAATTGCTATTCCCAGATCTGGCAGTACGGCTCCGATGACAAGGGCATACTCAATACGCTGATCTACAATCTGCCGCCGGGAAGAAGCGGCCTCACCTGCCTATTGATGACGCCGACGCAGGCGAAGACGCTGTCGCAGAAGGGTTGGACCAAGCCGATGGTCCGCAAGTACGTCTATGAGTACGGACGTGTCCCTGCGTACCGGCACCCGGTCTTCCATGACGGCGGCGGCTGGACCGGCCGAAGTCCGGAGACCGTTTCACCGGGCGCCATGGATGCGGTCGCCATCGTGCCGAGCACGGAGCACATCCGGGTCCTGGTCTTGGGCGGTCCGGGGGCGTTCATGGGACTTGCGTGCGGCGGCGGCTTGCCGGGCGGGGCGTTCGTGACCAAGAAGATCAGCCTGCCATCGGGCTGGGGCAAATTGGTTGCAAAATACAAGAACCTCGTCCCGACGTACGAAAGGTATTAGGCGCAAGATCGACCGATTCGAGTTCGACCGCGCCATCGGTCCCAAATAAGGAGGAGATGTAATGAAGTTCGTTCGCGGCTTCGCCGGCGTGCTCGGCCTGTGCGTGTTGGCGTTACTTGTGGTTGCGCCAGTGGCAGCGCAAAATTACCCCAAAGGCACAGTCAAATGGGTTGTGCCCTTTCCTCCCGGCGGCCCGACCGATGTGGTCGGGCGCATCGTCGCG
>CAIZGN010000074.1 GCA_903932505.1 Candidatus Hydrogenedentota bacterium | reverse complement strand
TCACCCACGACCGGGAAACCCTACGGGGTCGAGCGGGTCTGCAAGACCTGCCAATATCCGCGCTCCACGCTGTATGCCCAGCAACAACGAGCCGTGTCGGCGGAGCAGCCGCCCGCGAAGCGCGGCCCGAAGTCCGCCTTTACGGACGAGGCTCTGCTTGAGCTGATACGCCAGGACTTACTGGAGTCGCCGTTTTCGGGCGAAGGTCATCGCAAAGTGTGGCGGCGGTTGAAATTCGGCATGGTGTGGCTGTTTCGCACAAACGGGGTGGACAACCCGGCCATGCAAAACACAGCCGATTGCCCTTTGATGCGGCATCCGTCACGACAGCGCATATGTACACGCTCATGGCATGCCCGGATTATAGGAGTAAGCTGAAATTGCTCAAAGATCGTCCAGAAGGTCAGCGCGGCGTTCCTCCCTCGGGCGATGCCCAACGTATTGCCAAACGTTTGCGGGAATACGGCGCGGACTCCATCAAGTTCATCACCACGCCAAAGCTTGAACCCACCAACAACCTCGCCGAACAATCCATCCGCTTCGTGACCATCGACCGCCACATCAATCACGAGACTCGCGGCGAAAACGGCTGCCGCTGGTCTGAACGAATCTGAACCATACTGGCCGCCTGTGCCCTTCAAGGAAGATCCCCCTTCGACTAGCTTGTCCAAGGCGTTCAGGCACACTTCACCGGACAATCCAGTCCCTCACTGCTACTCAAACCCCCATAATCCCGTGAACGGATCCCCTATTTAGAAGTGCTGGGATTAGCGGGCGCTGCGGAATTTGCACCGTTCGCCTGTGCTGGTGATGCTACGGGGACAGTGGGCGCAGGCTCTGGAAAATCTTTTTTCAATACGACGAGTATTTTGGCACAGGTATCTCTCAGAGGGAGAGCGGAGGTACGAGACCGCCTTTCACACAACAAAATGAAATCTCGTAGTGAGGCACTCAAGGTTTCAAGTTTGGCAACGGAAGCGGCGCTGCCGGGCGGTAAAGCCGGAGACCGAAAGGCGGATGGGGCGGGGATAATGTTTTCCGACTCAATCCATGTCTTCCACCGGGGATCCGTCTGCAGTAAGCAAATATATTGCGCCTCAAGCCAGCGAAAACCCATTTCGACAGCAGCGCTGCCGACCTCGGGAAGAACGGAGTTGTCAGCGGCGATACTTCTTGCGGTGCCGCTTAAGTCGGTAAAGTGCAGCCGCAGATTGTCTGTACAGTATTTTGAAAAATTTGAGGCAGATTCCGTCCAGTCGGACATGGCCTGCATCAGATAGATGCGAACAGCAGGTTCGCCGTCTTTATTTGAAACCTCGGGTAGAAGCAGGTTGAAATCGGTTTCCTCCTCCGCCAAAATTGAGTACCACTCCATACTCAGAGCTGATCGGGCAATCCCCGCCTCCAACCCTTTGGCGGGATCAGCGGTCGTCTGCATTCGTGACTCAGCCGCACCTTGTTGGGCGGCACGCAAGCAATCCTTTGCGCGCAAATGCCGTATTTTCTCGATGATGAGTGGGGAACGAAGGTCTTGATTGGGTGGAAAGGATTTTATAATCTCCTGGAGATGGTTCCAGTAGTTTCCCACAGGTCGTCGATCTTCAAGTTCGACAGGGCGGTTGTTTACCACGGCAGTCATCAGCGTACCTACGACAATGAATAGACTCGTCATTGTGAATCTCCTGATGAGCTAGGCTTCCGCCGCTCCATCCAAACCAGCTCTTCCAATCAACCATAGATTTCGAAAATATATTGGCAGCGTCGCCACAAGACCAATCGCATAGAGCCACTCCTGTTGTTGAAAGTGGGAGGCGGACAGCAAGACGGTGGCGGCAATACTCAACGGCCAAAAGGACACTGGAACAACGCTGCGCTGTTTATACTCGGTGACAATCCACTGGATAAGAAAACGCAGGGCAAAAAGCCCCTGTCCAAGAATTCCAACACCAATCCAAATGAGGGTGCGCTTTTCAAATCCTTCAGTACTATGGGCCCAGGTCAAACCCAGCAAAAGCATCGCGCACAGCACTACAAATCCGGCTAGACCGTGAATAGCCCAAGAACGGCGTCGACTCAAGGCACCGGCCTCTCGCCAAAGATGAGTTAAATTTCTGGCATAAATAATGAGATTGAAGCAGTGACTCATGGTTCCTATGCGGGAATGGGAAAAGACTCCAAAAGTGAAAAGGAGGATGGAACCCGACATACTAAGATACCAAAAGGCCATAGGGAACACACTCTTGCCTTGTATTTCTGAGGCGAGCCATTGGACATAAAAGCGGCCATAGAATAGGAGCCATCCCAACAAACCGAGCCCATAGACATACGGTGCCCAAGAACCCAAGTAGGCGACTTTTTCCATATATTTTCGATACCTCAGCGCAGGCCTGGGGGCCTCCACGTGTAGGAACGGCATGTGCGACAAAAAAGATAACCCCGCAGTCTCCAAAAAGACTGCGGGGTATCCAAAATTGCGCCGGCGACGTCCGACTCTCCCACCCAGTTGCCCGGGCAGTACCATGGGCGCAGGCAGGCTTAACTTCTGTGTTCGAAATGGGAACAGGTGTGGCCCTGCCGCTATAGCCACCGGCAAAATTGTTTTGGAATGCCTCCAACACCGCAGGGCGGCTTGGGTCATTCCATTTCAAATTTCATGACAGAGAACGCAAGGGACAAAAGCGCATAAGGTTATATACCGCATTCAGGGGGGCCTTTTTGAGGCCCTATGAGACCTTAAGACCAAGCCTCACGGGAGATTAGTACTGGTCCGCTGAACACGTCACCGTGCTTACACTTCCAGCCTATCAACCTGGTAGTCTACCAGGACCCTTTAGCCATTATTCATGGAGGGAGATCTTATCTTGGGAGGGGCTTCGTGCTTAGATGCTTTCAGCGCTTATCCCTTCCGATCATAGCTACCCGGCTATGCCACTGGCGTGACAACCGGAACACCATAGGATCGTCCACCTCGGTCCTCTCGTACTAGAGGCGGCTTCCCTCAAATCTCCTGCGCCCGCATAGGATAGGGACCGAACTGTCTCACGACGTTCTAAACCCAGCTCGCGTGCCACTTTAATCGGCGAACAGACGAACCCTTGGGACCTGCTTCAGCCCCAGGATGTGACGAGCCGACATCGAGGTGCCAAACAACCCCGTCGATGTGAACTCTTGGGGGTTATCAGCCTGTTA
>CAIZGN010000073.1 GCA_903932505.1 Candidatus Hydrogenedentota bacterium | reverse complement strand
TCACGGCGCTCGTGCTGATTCTCCCGATTCTGTTTATCAAGCGACAGTACTACGGGGACTGGCTACCCAACACCTACTACGCTAAAATCGCCGGTCTCGGCAATCTTCATCTCGGAATCGAGTATGCGAGGGTTACCGCACCGCGCTATCTGGTGGTTCTCATTCCCTATATCGCCCTAGTGGCGCAGGCTATCGCCACGAGGAAGTGGCAGTTGCTCCGCCCGATCCTGCTTCCCACGTTAATCGGGGCGGTATGGAGTGCTTATGTGGTCGCACGAGGCGGGGATACCTTGGTGGGTGCTCGTGCTTTCGTACCGATTATCCCGCTGCTTCATCTGTCGTTGGTTCTTCTGGCCCGACATATGTCCTGGCGAATCGTTATGCCCGTAACCGTCATCGCCTGCATAATGCTGGCGGCTGGATTCTCTCGGGATACACAGGTGAAGAAGGTTCGAAACAGCTGGCGAGCCGCCTACCCCGTTCGTGTCCAAGTGGGTCAGTACTTGCATGACCATTTCCCCAAGGAAACCCTCGTGGTGACCAACGCGGCTGGGATTATCCCGTTCTACTCTGAACTTCCCACCATCGACGGTCTGGGGCTGAACAACAAGCACATCGCCCATTACGGTCACCGCGACCTCTCAATGGCCTTCGGTCATCAGATCGGCGATGGCAATTATGTGCTTTCGCTGCATCCCGATGTGATTCTCTTCGGGAGTCGGGGCAGCAAAGAGCCTTATCGGCTCGTCGGCGATCAGGAAATCTGGAAGAATGAGGCGTTTCAGGCCAATTACGAACTCCAACCCCTCGTGGCTGGGGCCTTTGCCTACGTGAAGAAAAAGGAGTAGGGCAGAATGCTTGACCTTTCAGTCGCCAAGGGTTAGTCTAAGAGGCATGATACCTGCAAGGAGCACGAAGTCATGAAACATGGAATGGAACGGCGCACCTTTCTTGAAACTGCCGGCGCTTCGGCCGGTTTAGGCGGACTGCTGGGTGCCGGATGCGCCACAGTCAAGACGGCGGAGGTCGGAATGAAGAAGGAAACAGGCTTGCGGGGGGATATCACCGCACTGGTGAACGCCACCCCTTTCGTGGACACCCATGAACATCTCTGCGAGGAGTCACACCGGATTCGGAGCAAGACGGAGAAGACCGACATCCCGGCACCGGATCTCGGTATCCTTTTCAGCCATTATTCGGACTCCGATTTGCAGGTATCGGGCATGCCTCCGGAAGATTACCAGCGATTGCGGGCTTGGAATGTTTCGCCGAAGGAAAAATGGAAACTGGTGGCACCGTATTATGCGCGTTGTCGTCACACCGGCTATCAGCAGTGCGTGCGCGAGAGTATCCGGGCGCTGTATGGCGAGGACGACATTCGAGAGGACAACTGCGAAGCCATCTCCGAGAAAATCGCCGCGCAAATTGCCCCCGGGTTCTATAATCGCCTGCTCAAGGAAGCGGCAAACCTCGAGTATTGTCAGGTGAACGCGCTGGATGTGGCGGTGTTCCGCAAGAGCGCGCAGCCGGAGTTGCTGGCACAGGATTTGTGGACCATCGGAATCTCCAGTGGCATCAACATGAAGACGTTGACTGCAGCGGCGGAAGGCGCGCCTGTGAAGACGCTTGAGGACGTCCATGCGGTCATTGATCATTGTTTTGACACCTACGGCCCACGCGCGATCGCGGTGAAAGATCAATGCGCGTATGCGCGGGCACTTCAATTTGACCCGGTGACGACTGAAACAGCCGCACCCATTTTTACCCGATTCGCGCAGGACGAACAGTCCATTTCGGCTACAGAGCGGAAGGCTCTGCAGGATCATCTTTTCCGGAGATGTCTCGCCAAGGCAGAGGAACACCACCTTCCCGTAAAGCTGCATACCGGTTATTATGCCGGTCACAACGGCATGCCCTTGGGACGGGTGCGCGACAACGCCAGTGACCTGTGTGCTCTGGCACATGAATTTCCCCACATCAATTTCGTGCTAATGCATATCGACTACCCGTATCAAGACGAATTGATTGCCATGACCAAGCACTACAAGAACGTTTACGCGGACATGTGCTGGGCCTGGATCATCAACCCGGCAGCCTCTGTGCGTTTTCTCAAGGAGTTTCTTATGGCGGCCCCTGCGCACAAGGTTTTCACTTTTGGTGGCGACTATATTTACGCCGAACTGGTGCCCGGTCACGCCCAAGTAGCGCGGCGCGGACTTGCGCAGGCCATTTCAGAGCTGGTCGAGGAAAACTGGTTGGCGGAGTCAGAAGCGCCTGCGCTGGTCGACCGAATTATGCGCGGAAATGCCCATGAAACCTTCGATTATGCCCGCGCCTTCAGGAATTGTACGCAATCCTAGAAAAAATCTTTGACAATCAGCGAGATCCGTGATATCGTCGTAGGGTAAGTGGATCGTTTGACTGCGAGTTGGAACCTGTCGGCATCGTGTGGTGCCGAATTTGATAACCCTTGTCCTATTAATGACTGGAGTACTTTCATGCACAAACGCGGTTTTACCCTCATCGAATTGCTGGTTGTTATTGCCATTATCGGCATTCTCGCAGCTATTCTTCTTCCAGCGCTGGCCCGCGCCCGGGAAGCGGCACGCCGATCGAGCTGTCAAAACAATCTCAAGCAGGTGGGTCTGGTCTTCAAGATGTATGGCAACGAAAGCCCGGGCAACAAGTGGCCCTCGCTCGCGAAGTACAACCCGGATACTTGTGATGATCCTCAGCCTTCAGTAAACGTTCGTCGCCTGTTTTTCCACGCCCCGGCCGTTTTCCCGGAATATCTGACCGATCCCAACGTGCTTCAATGCCCCTCTGATCCGGACAGCAACAACTTTTTCAAGAATGATTTCCAGACCCCGCCCATCAATCCCTGCCGTTTCTGGGACGTCTCCTATCAGTATTGGGGCTGGTCCTTCCTTCCCCAGTTCTATCTGAACGCCGGTGCGAACGAAAACGCTGTACCTGCGGCTCCCGCGCTTAATGCAAACTTCCTCACCGCATTGGTGCTGGGTATCAACGAGGCCTCCAACAACGCAGCGGCCGGAAATTGGGATGCGGTTCACGAGCAGGATCTTGAGATGTCCACCGGCGAAGTCGTGTACCGCCTCAAGGAAGGCATTGAACGCTTCTTCATCACCGACATCAACAATCCTGCGGGCAGTTCTCTGTCACAGAGCACCATTCCGGTGTTTCATGATATCACGTGGATGTCGGCAGCCCCCGGTGACGGACAGGCCTCCTTCAACCACGTGCCCGGCGGCGGTAACGTGCTCTATATGGACGGACACGCCGAGTTCCTGAAGTACTCCACCAAATTCCCGATCTGCAGCACCTGGGTCGGCATGCTTACAACCCTCGCAAATATGTAGTCCTCTCTTGATCTCAAAATCACCGGGGCTGGCGAGGTTGCCAGCCCCGGTTTTTCTATATGTTCATCCCTATCGCAGGAGGCCGGATTAATGACCCACGAGAACGTTATCCTTCCGAGTATCAAGGGCAAGGCCTCCACACAGGCACTTCTGGCATGCGCCGCTTGCACTCTCTTTTCCGTTATCGCCGTGGGGATCATGGTCTACGGGATCTACACCAGGGAAGGCGGGAGCCGTCTTCTGGCCATGCTCGGATCCACCGGCTTTGTCTCGCTGGCGCTTGTTTCGGGCGGCATGCGGCACGGGTTTGGTCGTCTGGTGTTCATCGGCCTTTGCTTTTGCTGGCTCGGCGATTATCTCGGCCCCATCCAATTCGAAACCGGGGTCGGCATGTTTTGTCTGGCACACGTGGCTTTTTCCGCCGGTTTCCTTGTTCACGGCATCTCAAAAAAGCACGCCATGCGCGCGGTCATTCCCGCCACCGCAGTAACGATCGTTGTGGTGGCCTGGGTTGTGTCTCATGCACCGGAGGCTTGGATGCTTGTTGTGGCTTATGGCCTCATCATTGGCAGCATGGTGATCCTAAGCGCGGGTATGCTTCCCTCTGGACGCGCGGGCCGCATCGCTTTTGCCGCCGCCGTCATTTTTTATGTTTCTGATATTTTCGTCGCGCGGGGCCACTATGTCGCGCCCGGGTACGTCAACTCGCTCGGTTGCTATCCGCTCTATTATTCCGCCTGCCTGCTTTTCGGATGGAGCGCTACCTTGGCCACGAACCACGAGCCCGAATAGTTTGCCGGGAGGGCGGATGTCCTCCCTGTGCTACACTGGGGGCAGAACAATGGAGGGAACGGCCATGCGGTTGCTGCTTGTGTGTGGAACATTGGCCTTGCTGGCATTTTTATGCGGGCCTGCGGTTTGGGCGGTGGATGTATTTCAGCCTGCGGAAGCCAATGCGTATGCGTTTGATCCGCAACCGGCCCGATTTGTTCGTGTCACCATTTCATCCACCAATTCCGGGGGTGAAGTGTGTCTGGACGAGTTTGAGGTGTATGCGGACGGCCACGATGAAAACATTGCGTTGGGCACATTGGGGGCAAAGGCTTCAGCATCGTCTTGTATTACCGGATATCCGGTTCACACGATTGAACATCTCAACGATGGCCTTTACGGCAACAACTACAGCTGGGCGGCCGGGGGCGCGGGTGCGCAGTGGGCCCAAATTGAATTGCCTTCTGTTGCGCCGGTGACTCGAGTGGTCTTGTCCAGAGACCGGAACCGTGCGTTTAACGATCGTGTCCCTTCCCAGTTCTCGGTTGCCTTGTCAATGGACGGACAGACTTGGACGACGGTTCGCGAAGTGCGTGTTTTGCCCAGCCCGGGAGCTATCGCAGCTCAGATCCCGACCGCACCACCCGCGCCCGATACCTCGGCTTCCACACCCGTGGTCGCGCCGGTTGAATACGATGCTCAGGTTCGCGAAGCTTTCCTGGCGGAGGAACACGCCTGGCTGAAGACCTATGGTCGCGCCGATCTCGATCCGGGTTTGGTTCCTTACAATGGTCGCGTGAAGGAATATCCCCGGCATGTGGAAAGTGACCATTTGCCAATCCCATCGCTGGGGGAAGAACCCAAGATCGACGGACAGCTCGATGAGCAGGTCTGGGGAGAAACCTCGCGAGGGGTGGAGCGTGTTGCCGAGCTTCGCCGTTATGAAGATTCCCCTTTGGTTGAATACACGGTTCGCGCCGGTTGGCGTGGAACGCACCTCTATCTTGCGGTAGAAACGGACCGATTGTTGAGCGCTTTTGTGGCTGTCGTGTCCGCAGGCAGCGGAGATGGCATGGGCGTGGTGGTGCTGGAGGGGCAGGGCCTCGTCTTCAACACCTATGTTGAAAAGGGGAAGGTGCAAAGTAGCACGCCCATTGAGGGCGCGGTTGGGGGCAACGGGAGATGCTTTGAGTTCAGGCTCCCCGAAGCGCAGTTCGCGGGCTGGCGCGAGACCGGATTGCGGGTGGGGCTCGGCTTGGGTGGCAAGCATGTACGAACAATCGGTCGGACAGTGACGTTCACTCCCGCCCCATTAGCGCTGACCGAATGCGTCGCTGATGCGGATGGCCAATTCCGCGTTCGGGCCTTTGTGCCCTCCGATGCGGTCGCTGTGCCCGTGACGCTGGGCGGTTTGGGAGAGGTATTGCTGCAACCCGGGCAAACACAGGAGTGGACGATTCCTGCAGAGAGTGGGCCGATAGGTTCACAAGCGGAATGGACCGTAAAGGCACTCGGGCAGGAATACGCTTTGCACCTGTTCCGTTACGAACCCTCGATCCGGTCGCTTGCCTTGATGAAAGACATGCTGGATCGGATGGAGGCGATAGGGATGGACGTGCGCGACGATCGCGCCGTCTGGGAGCGCTTATCCGGGGTACACGACAAACAAACCGAGCGCGCTCTGGCGCTGGAAGCACACCTCGCCAAGCGGGCCCTTTTCCTACGCGACCCCAATCTTGCGACCGCCTCTGAGATTCTTTTTGAGAAGCGCCAGCCGTTTCGGCCTTCGCACAACTATAGCGATTACTTCGACGCACCGTTCCGTCCGGGTGGCGGTGTGTTTGTCTTGCACACCCCCTTTGAATCGGGGCGTCTGATGCCGGAACAGGTTACACAAACGCGCCTGTTTGATGCCCAGAATGGCATCGCGCGCAATCCTGCCGCCGATTTTGAATTGAATCGGGTCTACTTCGGGTATCGTGCATCAGAACCCGGATATTATCACTTGATGGCGGTGAACGCGGATGGAAGCGGTCTTCAGCAGATTTCGGACGGGCCTTTCCACGATTTCTGGCCCTGTCCCTTGCCGGATGGCGGGCTTGCGTTCATTTCCACCCGTTGCACCAGCCGAGTTTTCTGTTGGAGGCCGCAATCCTCCACCCTGTTTCGCATGAGCCCGGACGGGGGCGACATTCGCCCGGTTTCACTGGCAAATCTCACCGAGTGGGCCCCCTCGATGATGAACGATGGACGCCTCCTTTGGACGCGCTGGGAGTATGTCGACAAGGGCGCCGATTTCGGACATACTCTGTGGAGCATCCGGCCTGATGGCACTTTTCCGGAACTGGTATTCGGCAACACCATTACGCAGCCCAATGGCTATGTGAACGGCAGCGAAGTTCCCGGCACGAGCGAAATTTCTTGTACGCTGATTTCCCATTTTGGCGATCTCAACGGTCCGCTCGCGCTCATTGACACGGCGAAGGGGCCGTTCGACCCCAAGGCCATCAAGAGCATCACCCCCGAGGTACCGTGGCCCGGCGCACCTCCGGGGGAGGAATGTTTCCGCGAGGCGGTACCCCTGTCCCGCGATCTCTTTCTTTGTTCGCACGCGGCCCGTGGCCGTTTTGACCTGTATATTCTAGACCGCTTTGGTAACCGCGAGTTGCTGTATGCCGATCCGGAGATTTCCTCGATGTGTCCCACCTTGTTTCATCCACGACCGAAACCGCCGGTGGTGGCTGGTGGCATGGCCGATGAAATGCCCACCGGTGAACTCATACTCTCCGATGTGTATCGCGGACTTGGCCCGGATGTGGCGCGCGGGAGCATCAAGTACCTTCGCGTGGTTGAAGAAGTGCGGCATGGACTCGAGCGTCAGGCCAACGGCGAGTATCCCAAGGACCATGAGGCCTTCATGCAGTGGTACGCCTCGCCGGACGACCTCGTGACGGGTCCCTACGGCTGGCCGTCTTATGTAGCGAAGTCGTCCCTCGGCCTTGTTCCGGTCGAGCCTGATGGTTCCGCGCATTTCCGTGTGCCCGCCGGAAAGGTGCTCTATTTCGAGGCGCTGGATGGCGCGTATAACGAAATTCAGCGCATGCGCAGTGTGGTGCAGTTGCAACCGGGCGAACGCCGTGGTTGTATCGGATGCCACGAGAGCCGTCAGATGGCCCCGCCGAATACGGGACGTCCCCTCACGTTGGCGGCCCGCTCGATTGAGACGCCGTCTTGGGGCGCACGCCCCTTTTCCTACGAGCGGGAGGTGCAGCCGGTGCTGGACGCGCATTGCGTGTCCTGCCACGACAGCGGGGCAAAAATAGACCTCAGTGGCGTCTGTGACAAGGACAAAATCCCGGCCTCCTACCGCACGCTGATCAGTCAGGGTTGGGTCCACTACGCCGACTGCGGATGGAATTCGGGTGGTTGCGAAAAACTGGCCCCCATGAGTTTCGGGACGCTCAAGAGTAAGCTCTGGACAACGCTCAACGCAGGCCACCACGAGGTTCGGTTGACGGACGATGAAACCTTGCGAATCAAGACGTGGATCGATTTGAATTGCCCGCTCTGGCCTGACTACGTCGAACGGAGCAAGCGCCAATTGGCGGAGCGCTAGCCATGTCGATATTCGGGGTATCTCCGGAAAAGGATGCGGAACTCCGCCGCCGGATGGAGTCCTGCGACCTTCGTGAAGAGGACTTGGACGAGCAATTTGTGCGTGCCTCCGGGCCGGGCGGCCAAAAGGTCAACCGGACAGCTACCTGCGTCCAGTTGACCCATCGGCCCACAGGATTGTCGGTGAAGATGCAGCGGGAACGTTCGCAAGGGCTTAACCGTTTTTTTGCGCGTCGCCGTTTGTGTGAGCTGGTGGAGGAGCAGGTCTTGGGGAAACTGAGTCCCGAGGCCATTCGACGCGAGAAGATTCGGAAGCAAAAGAAACGTAGAGGACAGCGCCACGTGGCCAGGCAGAGTGTCCCGGATGAGCAGGCAGCCCCTGACTTATAGGGGCTTGTGGTCTCATCGACAATGGTACTTTTTCGAAAAACGGATATGGTCTTGCGGACGCACCAGGTGCGGGAGATTGGTATATGTGGCTCTTTGTTTTGGGACTCCTCGCTGCGGCGGAGACACCCGTGATCGATTACGCTGACGGGGCACAACGGGAAGCGTGGCTGCGGCATCCGGTTTATGGCGACGCCTCGTTCGACAGCTTTGAGCATCATGGAGGCAATCCGGTGGTGACGGGCGCGACGCCCTACGAATGGCCCGTTAATGGTTCGATTTTTATTGACCCGCGCAGCGGGAACTGGTACCTGTATGTCGGCCGCTACTGCGAGAACTATGCCTTCAAGGACAGCACTCCCAGCATCTGCACCACCTATCGTTCGGTTGATCAAGGGGGACACTGGGAAGAAGTGGGGCCTGCGCTGGCATGGGAAGGGCATCTGTTCGATGGAGAGGTTTCGCCTTTGTGGCATGCCCCCGATGCCAGTGTGTTCTACGCCGATGGGCGCTATCACATGACTTTTGACTGGACCACCCAGAACACGACTTGGGCGAATGCAGCGGATCCGCCCGCCGATGCGAACAGCGGGGTGGGTTATGCGTGGGCAGACCAAC
>CAIZGN010000072.1 GCA_903932505.1 Candidatus Hydrogenedentota bacterium | reverse complement strand
GAAACCGGCCGAGAAGCCTGCAGAAAAACCAGCCCCGCCCGAGGTGAAACCGGCCGAGAAGCCCGCAGAAAAACCAGCCCCGCCCGAGGTGAAACCGGCGGAGAAGCCTGCGGAAAAACCAGCCCCGCCAGAAGTGAAACCGGCGGAGAAGCCTGCAGAAAAACCGGCCCCGCCAGAAGTGAAACCGGCCGAGAAGCCTGCAGATAAGCCAGCTGCGCCAGAAGTGAAACCGGCGGAGAAGCCTGCAGAAAAGCCAACACCACCGCCCGCAACCAAAGAAAGGGTGGAATTGCCCGTACCGGGTGGCGGAACCCTGCAGCGTCCAGCAAAAACGAAATAAGCGGAACCCACTTGGAGTGCGGCGACGCAGTCGCCGCTTTGGCTGCGTCACCAGAAGCACCCCAATCCGCTACTCATACCCCGAAAGTATAAAAAAATCGGCAGACAGGATAACCTGTCTGCCGATTGTCTCTATAGCCCGAATCCGCTCCGACTACACCGTATACGTCGAAGCCGCCGTCGCGCCACCACGCCCGGTCCAGTTCGTATGGAACCATTCGCCACGCGGTTTGTCTACCCGCTCATAGGTGTGTGCACCAAAGTAATCCCGCTGGGCCTGCAGCAGATTGGCCGGAAGACGCTCACTCCGGTATCCATCGTAGAAGGCCAGCGCTGAACCAATCGCGGGAAGCGGAATGCCCAATTCGACCGCCTTGATCACCACCCGCCGCCAAGCACTCTGCGCCTTCGTCACCACATCCGCGAAGAAGGGATCCAGCAGCAGGTTTGACAGTTCCGGATCACGGTCGAAGGCCTCTTTGATCTTGCCCAGGAACACGGAACGAATAATACAGCCGCCGCGCCACATAAGCGCGATGCCGCCGTAATTAAGATTCCAACCATAGGTCTTGGCGGCTGAACGCATCAGTTGGTAGCCCTGCGCGTAGCTTACGATTTTCGACGCGAAAAGTGCCTGACGAAGGTCGTTCACAAACGCCGCCTTGTCACCATCAAAGGCCTTTCCATCGCCCTTGAGGATCTTCGAGGCAGCCACACGCTCTTCCTTGATCGCCGAAAGGCAACGCGCATACACGGCCTCGCCAATCAGGGTCAACGGCTGCCCTTCGTCCAGCGCCGCAATCGCGGTCCACTTGCCCGTACCCTTTTGACCCGCCGTGTCCAGAATCAGATCCAGGGTCTCATTCCCCTGTTCATCCTTGTAACCCAGGATGTCGCGCGTGATTTCAATCAGATAGGAATCAAGCTCACCGCGATTCCATTCGGTGAAAACTTCGTGCATTTCAGTGTTTGAAAGACCCAGCCCCTGGCTCATCACATGATAGATCTCGCAGATCATTTGCATGTCGCCGTATTCGATGCCGTTGTGCACCATCTTGACGAAATGCCCCGCACCATTTTCGCCCACCCATTCGCAGCAGGGCTCGCCTTCACTCGTCTTCGCGCAAGCCGCCTGAAAAATGGCCTTCACTTCCGGCCATGCCGACGGCGTGCCGCCCGGCATCATGGATGGTCCCAGCAAGGCCCCTTCTTCACCGCCGGAAACGCCTGTGCCGATATAGCGCAGACCCTTGCTTTCCACATACGCCGTGCGACGCGTGGTGTCCGGGAAATGCGAATTGCCGCCGTCGATGATAATGTCGCCCGCCGAAAGATGGGGGATGAGCAGCTCGATAAAATCGTCCACCGCCTTACCCGCCTTCACCAGCATCATCACCTTGCGCGGGGCTTTCAGGTTCGAGCACAACTCCTCGATGCTGTGGCAGCCCGTGATGTTCTTGCCCGCGCCACGACCCTGAACGAAAGCATCGACTTTTTCCACCGTGCGGTTGTAGACCGCGACCCCAAAGCCCTTGCTTTCCATGTTCAGAACCAGATTTTCCCCCATAACGGCCAATCCAATGAGGCCAATGTCCATCTGCGCCATGATATGCTGTCTCCTGCGTTACGATTGATGCGGCGGAATTCCGGCCCGGCGTACACACGCCTTGCAGGTCAGAATAAGAGTCGGTATTGTAGCGAAAAAACAGGAGAAGCGGCAAGATGGTCGCGCAGCGCGGCCGCCATTGCCTATAGCGTGATGTCGTCCGGCTCGATCAGTGGAAGACCCTGCTGACACAAGGCACAGGCTTCCGGAGCCCAGCTTTCCATGTCAATGCGCGCAAGCGCCTCAAACCGGCAGTCGAACTGCGCCTTACCACCGCTGCGGTCAATGATGACGCACACGCCCATAACTTCCGCGCCGCGCGCGATCAGATGTTCCACGGTTTTCTGGACGCTGCCGCCGGTCGTAATAATGTCTTCCACGACCAGTGCCCTGGATCCTGCGGGATTCGCAAAACCGCGTTTTACCGCCATGCCACCCTCACCATCCTTCTCGCTGTACGCAAACCGGCAGCCCAGATGGCGTGCGGTCTCGTGCGCCAGGGCGATGCCACCCGTCGCGGGTCCCACCACCAAATCAATGCCATCCGCCCGAAAACGATCCGCCATCGCCTCGCACAGACCATCGGTATACTTCGGGTATTGCATCAACCGGGCGGCCTGCAGAAACTGGCGGCCATGCCGCCCGCTTGTATATTGGAAGTGCCCCTCCAGCAGCGCGTTGGTGTCACGGAATAATTGCAGCACATGCTCCGGGTTCATGCGTTTAACTCCTCAAGAATCAATTCCACCGCCTGCGCGGGGTCTTCGTGGTTGAGAATGGGGCGACCGACGACCACCATGTTCGCCCCCGCCCGCGCGGCCTGCGCGGGCGTCATGATACGCTCCTGATCGTCCTTCGACGACCACCCCGGTCGAATTCCGGGAATCACCAGCAAGGGTTCGGGCCCGACTGCCTCGCGAACGACCTCAATTTCGAGTGGTGAACACACGATGCCATGCGCACCCGCTTCCACCGCCATCTGTGCCAAGCGCGGCACCGCTTCTGCCGCCGTTTCATGCAGGCCGAGATCCTCACGGAGCGCGGCATCATTGAAACTCGTCAAAATGGTCACGGCGAGAATCCGGGTATTGCTTCCTTCTACGGCCTCCCGCGCCGCGCGAATCATTTTCCGGCCGCCGGAAGCGTGGAGGGTGAACAAGCCCGCGTCCAGGGCCGCCGCCGCCTTTGCTGCGTGGGCCACCGTGTTCGGAATGTCATAGAACTTCAGATCCAGCATCACCTGCTTGCCCAGTTGGCGAAGGGAGTGCACAATCTCCGGTCCGCAACGCGTGAAAAGCTGTGACCCGATCTTGAACCAGGCGCAGCGGCCGCACTTCCCGACAATCCGCAGCGCTTCCTCGCGGGTGTCGACATCCAGCACGGCAATCAATTCGGTTTTGGATGTGGAACTCATAGTATTCAGGCATGCCCTTTCTTCTTCGCCGCACATCATAGCAGTCGCGGGGGGGGCAACGAAAATCGGACGCTGCCTCAAGTGTTTTTTGACTCAAATCGTCCCCGGAGACTATGCTGCCTGCGACCGTTTGCATGAAAGGACAAAAACATGACCATCGGCGTGCTCATAGGAACCCGGCCCGAGTGCATCAAGCTCGCCCCCGTTGTGCATGCGCTCGAAGCGCGCCATGCCGCCGTAGAGGTCTATGTTACCGGGCAGCATCGCGAACTGCTCCTCCCGCTCTTTGATGACCTCGCCCTCACCCCGACGGTCAATCTCGACTTGATGCGTCCCGACCAGTCCCTCGCTGGGCTGTCTGCAAGAATTCTCGACGGCATGGAACCCCTACTGCGCGAGCGCAAACCCGGCTGCATGATTGTTCAGGGTGACACCACCACGGTGGCCATGGGTGCGCTGGCCTGCTTCTATGCCGGGGTTCCCGTCGCCCACGTTGAGGCGGGGCTGCGCACCGGCGTTCCCCGGAACCCGTTCCCCGAGGAAATGAACCGACGAATGGCGGCCGTGCTCGCCGATTTCCATTTCGCCCCGACAGTCGAGGCCCGGGACAATCTCCTGCGCGAAGGGGTGGCCGCAGAGCGCATTCACGTCATCGGAAATACGGTCGTCGATGCGCTGTTTTACGCCAGCAGCCATCTTGCGACCAACGCGATTCCGGATCCCATGCTCGCTCCGGTCTATGCCTCCGGGCGGGATCTCGTGCTCATCACCGGTCACCGCCGTGAAAATTTCGGTCCCGATTTCACGTCCATGTGCCGGGGGATCGCACGCTTGGCCCGGGAATTCCCGGCCGTCAACTTTGTCTACCCGGTGCATCCCAATCCCCATGTCCGATCGGCGGTCGAAGCGCAGCTGCGCGGTCTCGACAATGTCCTGTTGACCGATCCACAACCCTACGTGCGCTTCATTCAATTGCTGTCGAAAACCAAACTCATCATCACCGACAGCGGCGGTGTGCAGGAGGAGGGTGCGGCCCTCGGTATCCCCATGCTCGTTACCCGTCACACCTGCGAACGCATGGAAGCTGTGCGGGCGGGCGTCTCAAAATTGGTCGGCCCCGACGAAAACGCCATCTTTGCCCACGGCAAGGAATTGCTCTCGGATCCCGTCGCCTATGCGGCTCAGGCGCGACCCACCCAGGTTTTCGGGGATGGACACGCGGCGGAGCGCATCGCGGAGATACTCCTCGCGGGTGATGCGAAATGAGCGATACACGCGTATGAGATATCCTGCTCGACGACGGCAGCACCGATGCCACCGTCAACTTTGGGACGTTACTCCTTGGCCTCGCCTTCCGGGTGGCGTGGTTTTGAGTCGTCGGGCAGATACCCAAGCGCGTTAAGCTGCTCTGTGGTGGCCGAGTCAATCTTGTTCCCGCTTTGCGGTTCCGCCGCATTCTGCTTGATAGTCGCTTGATACCCCGCGATGGTCTGCTGCAGGGTTTGCAGCGGAGCCTGCCGGGCAGGATCTGCCGCCAGATTGTTCTTTTCCGCTGCATCTGCGGCCAGGTCGTAGTATTCCACCGGGGCAAGCCGCTCCTCACTGCTTTCCAATGTTTCGATCGTTTTTTCGGTCTTGCTCTGCACCGCGCGTAGAATGTTGCCCTCAAAATCATTTTCGGCATAGGCAAAGGCTGTGCCGCCGTTCGTGAAGCCCTGGGCCGGATCATACAGCGCCTGTCCGGTCATTCTCGCACCCTTCTCGATCCCCACCAAGTGCAGTAGGGTCGGCGCGACATCCACATGCCGGGCAAGATCTGGGTTGCGCGTGCCCGCTTGGGCCAGTCCCGGCAGTTTGATCACCAGCGGGATTCTCAACATTTCCTGATACAGCGTGAATCCGTGCCACCAGCCATTATGCTCGTGAAATTCCTCGCCGTGATCCGAAACAAAAACGATCGCCGTGTCCTTGTATAGATCCCGTTTCTTTAGCCCCTCAAAGAGCACCCCCAACTGCGCGTCCAGATGCTCGATTTCGAGGTTGTACGCCTTGCGCATCGGAGCCTCAAGACTCGGTTCCGGACGCTCCATCCGCGCGCGTGAATAGCCGCCCTCCGGCGCATCGGGATCCATGAACGGATCGTGCGGATCCATGTAGTGCAGGAACAGGAAGAAAGGAGCCTGATTGGCGAAGGGTCGTCGGTCCACCCAGTCCAAAGCCGTTTGTGTCACCACCTCTGCGGGTTGATAGAAATCGGTCACCACCATTTTGCCGAGTTTCTTTCCGACAAAGGGGATTTTGCCCAACAAACGCTGGCGTCCCTTACGAAGCACCTCATACATGGATAGCCGCGATACCGAGGGACTCGCATAGAAAAGCAGGCGTGGCCGAAGGTCGGTGTATTCCACAAAACCCTGACCAAAGCCGAACATTGAGAAGACGTTGGGGTTATTGGCAAAGCCCTCGGTGTAATAACCCGCATCGCGCAAACGCTCTGCGAGAGTCTCCACCTCCTCGGGGATCGCGGCGGTCTTGCTTGTTGCCGTATGCTGACTCGGATACAGCCCGGTTAGCAGTGTGGCGAAGGAGGGCTTGGTCCATGAGGCTTGCGCCAGTGCTTCTTCAAATACCACTGCGTCCTTGGCAAACGCGTCGAGATTCGGCGTATTTGCTGTTGCTCCAGCGCGATACATCCGCAGCGCATCCGCCCTCAAAGTATCCACGCCGAGGAACAAGATGTTGGGCTTCGATAGGCCCGCCTTTGGCTCAAAGACCGGCTTCACCGCTTTCGGTGCGAAAACGAGGGAGGCTACACCGCCGCCCGCTACCAGCACCAGCCATACCGTGATGCCGATGCCGAGCAGCGGCATCGGGCGGCCCTTCACGATCCGGCCCAAGACCCATGCCACGATGGCAAACATGACCGTACCAAGTATGGCCACTCCGACCAGTCCGGCCGCCACCGGGGCCAGTTTTGCCGCTCCGGCCGCGTGCCCTTCCAGCACATCCCGCTGAAAACGCCACAGACCAATGACCAGCGTCCCGACCGACAGCGCGCCACCGAAGGAAAGCGTGCTTGCCGCCAGCCAGGGTAGGAAGCGATCCGCCAGCAGGCAAAGGAAAAACAGTCCACCCGCCACCGCCAAGCCCACCCCCGCAAAGAGCAGGGCATAAATGGCCGGTCCCCACCACAGTAATTTCAGCTCGGAAAGTTGACTGATCGTCACAGACAGCCACGCGGCTTCGCCCAAGCCAATCAGCGCCCCCGCTATCAGTCCCGCGATAACGCCTGCGGCAATGAAGAGGCCAGTGCGCGCCCGATAGAACGCGATCTGCTCCGGCGTTAGATGCACCAGCACCTTTGCTTCCATGGCGGCCGTGCGCATGCGCGCCTCCGCGAGTTCCGCCTGTAGCTCCGCCTTTTGCGGGCGCCGTCGCGCCACATAAATGGGCAGACCAATCAGAAACGGAATCACATCGCCAACCCACCATCCCAGATGCGCGAAGGTGACTGCCGCCGCCGCACCACTTTTCGACCCGAGCAGGGTCACGAAGATAATCTCCCGGATTCCTTCACCGCCGATGGACGGGCCAATCACCGTGCCATAAATCATCAGCGGGCTGGCAAACAGAATATCGAGCAGGCTCGTGTTCTCAGCCCGGATCGCTGTCATCGTGCAAAAGAACAGCAGACACGTGGCCCCATGCACCAGAATCCCCAGCAGCACCGCCAGCAGAAGGTCAAAACGGCTGCCGCTGTACGCTGCTGCAGACGCGCCCAGCTTGTCGAACTTGTGCCGCACAGACGCTGGTGCGGGCAACACGGCTACGATGATTTGGATGATCCTCGGATTAAGCAGCAGGAGAAGAAAGAACACAACCGCACCGCCGAGCATCAGAAGAATCGCCGCCAGCACCGGGGCGTTGATCTTCAGTAGTCGGAATCCCAGTGGGAACGTCAGGAAAACAAGCCCCGTCAGCGCGATAAAGCCAATCAGCTTCTCCACGGCAATTACCGTCGCGCACTTGATTGCCTCTCCGGTATATCGAGCCGAATCATATAGCCGGTAGCCATCCAAGCCCGCCGTGCCCGGCAAGAATATGCCAAACGCTCTCCCCACAAACCATGTACCCGTCATATACCAGAAGGGCATACGCAAGCCCTGACCGTGGAGCAAAATGCGCCACCGCAATACCCCGCACAACATCCCCGCCAGTTTGACAACCAGCCCGAGTCCCAACCAGAACAGCACGTTGGACGCACCCGCCTTCTGGATTTCGTGCCACATGTCCCAAGGCTTAACCGCACCAAACTTATCCGGTTTCAACCCGAGATATTCCGGCCAGAACAGCAAAAGAAAAAGGAGCAGCGTCACCCCTATTTTCAATAAAGTGGCAATAGTTCGTTTCATGAATGCCTTTCAAAAAAAGAAGAACTGTCAATATCGCAAATGAAGCCCGATCATACCATAGTCCCGTTTTCAGCTGCCTCCGAACAGAACTCGAAAAACGTGGGGCAGACATTCCTGTCTGCCCT
>CAIZGN010000071.1 GCA_903932505.1 Candidatus Hydrogenedentota bacterium | reverse complement strand
CCGCCCAGGGCACAAATCTACTCAAATTTCTGGTCACGGAAACCGAAGAAAAAATACAGGAACCTGAACCTAAGACGAAGGAAGGTTGGCTCCGGCGTCTCTTGCCGGGTGCGTAAATTGGACGCCAACAATACTTAATATTCTATACTATCAAGACTAGGCTCGGGGAGAGGGAATGACACCATGAGTGGATTAGAGAAGAAGTCGGTAATGAATGCATCGCGCGTGCTGCGACGCCTCGTCGAGATCGAGGAAGAAGGTATGACCTTCTATGAGGAGATGTCAAAGCTGGCAACCTCGCCCTGGACCCGCAAATTCGCCAAGTGGCTCTGTGACGCGGAGGAGGCCCATCGCAAATACTTCTTGCGGATGGCGGAACGGGCGGAAGCGAACGAGACCAGAGAGGATACGCCCTTATTTGAACTTGCCGACGAGGTGCTGGCCTTGTTGTCGGCCCGAGTATTGCCATCCGTGGATCAACTGCGGATTGAGGCACCCTACACAACCGACACGGAGGCCGTTCGTCTGGCCATCCAGGTCGAGGACCGCGCCTTTCGCTTGATGGCCCGACTCACGACGGTTGTTGCCCGGGAGCAGCGAGGCTATATGGAGCGGGTTGTTCAAGAGGAACTCGACCACAAGACAAAACTCGAGGAACTACTGGGAATATTGCATACCGGTCGACCGATGCCCGATGATCTCGGTGGTGTGCAAACCGGTTGATGGGGCAATTAACCCTGCAAAGGAACTTGGTATGACAGGCAAAGAACTGCGCGAACGACTGCGTCGTGGACCTCGGGTATATTCCACGAGCGTATTGTCCCCCTCACCCATGTGGCCCAACGCCATCAAGGGCACCGGTATCGACTACGTTTTTCTCGACACGGAACACGTCGCTCAGGATCGTGTCCAACTGTCGTGGATGTGCCGGGCCTATGCGGCGATGGGGTTGCCTGCGGTTGTGCGCATGCGGCGGCCTGACCCTTACCGGGCCTGCCAGTTGATTGACGACGGTGCCGCCGGTGTGATCGCGCCTTATGTGGAAAGCGCGGACGAGGTGCGTGCCTTGGTGGGCGCGGTGAAACTGCGCCCGCTCAAGGGAAGACGACTGGCGGAGGTCTTGGAACACCCTGAGCGCCTCGAACCCGAACTGGCGAAATACCTTGACGAATTCAATGCCAACAACGTGCTCATCGTCAACATCGAGAGTCTCCCGGCCATCGACGCCCTCGACGAGATTTTGTCGGTGCCCGGCTTGGATGCTGTGCAGCTCGGCCCCCACGATCTCACATGCAGCATTGCCGCGCCGGAACAGTATTCCCATCCCCGCTACCATCAGGCCGTGCTCGACATTATTCGTCGTGCCCGCGCGAAAGGCGTGGGAGCGGGCGTTCATTTCTGGGACGACCTCGACCTTGAGATCGAGTACGCAAGAGCGGGTGCGACCTTTGTCATCCACAGTTTCGACCTGCGACTTGCCATGCGCGCCTTGAAGAACGACATATCGGAAATCCGGATGGCGTTGGGCGACGTCCGAAAAGAAACCTCCGTCGAACCGGATGTGGTGATATAGCGGGCGCGACCCGGCCCTACGCTTCCAGCGGCATATTTCTTATGATCGAGAAATCGCCCGTGCGGGCCGCTTCCAGCACCGACCCCATGTAGTCGTCAATGTGCTCGGCGGACATCGGGATGGGCATGTTGCGCAGCTTGGACTCCAGCGCGGGGTTTTTGGCGGCGTCCAGTGCGCGGGCGATGTGTTCCGGGGTGAACAGCGGAACCTCGTCCAGCGTGACCGGAAAACCCAGTCGCTGCGAGAACGTGACCATGGCCTCGGCCACAGCAACCCCGAGCTCACGCCCGGTCAGGGCGTCAAGCTTTGCGGTGGTGTAGCCGAGCCGTTGGTAGATAGCGCCGACCTTACGCAGCTTGTCTTCGATGGCGGGCGCGAAAAACACCGTGTAGTAGGGGTTCATGAGTGCGCACGCGCGTCCATGGGAAAGGATGTCCACCAGCGAAAAACTGGTGAGGTGCGCACCGTTCGTGCCTCCCACCATGATGGCATGGCCGCCCAAATCCGTGCCGAGGCCGACGGCCTCGCGCGCATCCCGGTCTTCAGGGTCGGCGCATGCGGCCGGAAGCTTTGCGGCAATCATCTCAATCGCGAGCAGGCAAAGTTCCTCCGCCTGCGGCAAACGCGCCTCAGGCAGACCGTAGTAGACCTCCAAAGCATGCGATATGCCGTCCAAGCCGCCGTCCATCGTGAAATCTTTCGACATGGTGACGGTCTTTGTGTAGTCAAAGAGACTGGCGGACGGAACCAGCGCCTCGTCGATCATCAACAGCTTCTGGCCGGTCTCCAAATCCGTAATGTTGGCGTATTTCGTCAGGTGCGCGGCAGAACCGGCGGCTAGTTGAACGCCCACGAGCGGCGGCAGATTGCGTCCGGTTTCCCCCAGCATGAACGATACCTGCCCCACGCCGAAATAAGGGTCAATCTCAGGGTACTCGTCGCGCAGGGCCCAATAGGCCACGGCGGCCTTGGTGCCATCGATGCCACTGCCGCCACCCACCGCCACGATGACCTCGGGGGCCTGATCGGCGAGTTCGGCAGCAACCCGGAACACATCCTCGCGCGGGGCGTTCGGCCGAACCCCGGGAATGAAATCTCCGGCGCATTCCAGCGATGCAGCCGCCAGCGCCGCGCGGGTTTCCGCATGGAGGGTCGGCCCCCAAGGTTTGCCGGAACCCGAAATCACCACCGACACCCGGGTGCCGAATTTCGCGGTCAACTCCCCCAAACGGGAATAGCAATCCAGCCCATGAATATATCGGTCGCCCTTAAATTCATAAAGCCAAGTCTCTGCCCGTTTCTTTTGCGCTTCCATATCCGAAATAAAACCCTCGCTCTCGTATTGATATCCCTGTCGGGATGGATGACAAGCACTAGTGTTTTTCTTGGGCGTCCCGAACCTGCTTTATGAGGCCCTCCAGTACGGCATCGCCAGGCATGCGGGCCAGTGCTTTTTCAAGAACCGTGGAGAGCTTGTCGTATTCTCCCCAACGGATGCGCACATTCGTCTGTACGCTTAAAATCTGCCGGATATAGTATTGCGCATTGGCGTCGCCCGGGTCGAGTTCGAGGGAATGCAGAAAACTGTCCAGGACCTTCGTGTCCACCGACAGGCCGCCATAGTAGCTCTGGAGGGCCTCGAAATCGTTGCGATGCGCCTCGTGACGCCGGGTCAGGGCACTTTGCAGTTCTGGTGCGAGCGTGGCGGCGTCCAGAAGATTCAGCGGCGAGGTGAAATGCGGTTGCACCTCTTTCAGCGTGTTCTGCACCGTCCGCTGATAGACCAGTTTGGGCGCGAGGAACTCGGCCCAGGGCCGATCGTCGGACATGGCGTTCCCCGCCCCGGCATATGCCGTCAGGGCGGGCTTGTCCATGATGAAAGACGCCAGAACCTCGACAGGGTCGCCCAAGCCCGCCTTTTCGAGGGCCGCGTGCAGTTCGGGGTTGGCGAGGCGTTGCGTTGCCTTCGCGCTGTCGAGGCGGAGGGGTGCATTCGAACCGATGAGGAAGAGGTCGGCGTTCACGAAGAACGCACAGTACTCGGGAAACACGGAAATGAAAGTGTGGGCCAGCGAACGCACCACCTCGGGATTGAGGCTGTGCATCGGCACCCACTGCGAGACCAGGCCTCCAGGTTTCAGGTGGTCGAGGCAAAGCCGGTAGTACTCCAGGGTGTAGAACGTGGATACCCCCGCCAGCGCCAGCGGCATCGGTTCAAAGGTGATGACGTCGTAGGCGTTGTTGGTCGTCAGCAGGAAATTCCGACCGTCGTCGATGTGGAACTGCACCTTGGGCCGGTTGATTACGCCGAGGTTGTCCTGCTCGAAGAGCGGAGCAGCCCCGAGCACGTCTCGGCAGATTTCCACCGCGTCAATGTGCTCAAAATCAGAAAGCGCCAGCGTACCGCAGGTAATGCCCGATCCAAAACACATGAACAACACGTCTTTCGGATCACGGTCAAAGAGCAGCGGCAGCACGCCTTGGAAGCGGTTCATCTTCACGCCCTTCTCGATGGACGCGGTCGCCTGCACGCGATTGATCCACAAGATCCGGTTCGTGCCCGTGGTTTCGTTTTCCGGCTCTGAAACGGCCACCGTACCTTCCACGCCTTCCTTGTAATGCAGCACATGGTGGTCTTTGGGGATGTACCCCGCATTGAGTGCGCGGCTTACATCCCCCGGGGCGCGATACCCCACCAAAGTGAAGAGGCACCCCGCCACCGCCACAAGCATAAGGCTGAAAGGAAGCGAAGGCACAAAAGAAAAACGGGGATGACTGGCCTTCCCGTTGTCCAGTAGTCCAGAGTGGATAACCGGGGTGCGGGGACAGGCCATGAGGCTGGTCGCCCCCATCAGGAACAATATCAGCGACAAGAGGAGGATGCCATGCTGAGTGCCCAACCAGGGGATGAGAAGATACCCTCCAGCCAGCGCCCCCAGCACCCCGCCAAAGGTGTTTGCGCTGTAGAGCAGGCCCAAGTCCTGTCCGAGGCGGCTGCGCTCGTGTCCGATGGCCTTGACGGCCAGGGGGAAAGTCATGCCGGAGAAAAACGTGGGCACGAAGAGCGCGAGAAAGGACAGGGAGAAGATACTTCGCACCAGGGTTGCCCACTCGCCCGCAGCCACCGCGTTGACCTGCTCAGGCAGCGCAGCAATCCGGGTGGTGGTCCACAAGCAACCGATGCCCGAAAGCATCATGACCAGGCCCAAACTCCACATGGGCTTGCGCAGCCGGTCCACGAATGAGGAGGCCACCGCACTGCCAATGGCGATGCCGAAGAGCAGTGCCGTGAGCATGGTCGTATAGGCATAAGTCGTTCCCAAGAACGCCATCGCCAACAACCGTGTCCACAGCACTTCCATGGCCAGCATGCAGAAACCCGAGATAGCGAAAGCCAGGAGACTAATTAAAGTCCGGGTGTTATAAGCGGAATTCCTTTCCGCGCCGTCCACGTCCGGGCGGTTGGAATGTTCGCAGGCAGCGGAAATCGCCTCGCCGGGCCTTAAATGCGCCAAAAGGATCGCCAATACACCGATCGCAGCATTGGAAGCCGCGCCAATCAGCGTGGTTTCGGTATATCCGAACCTTTCAATAAGAAAGAAACCGGTGGTGAAACAACCCGCGACCGCGCCAAAGGTATTGAGCGTATACAAGAAGCCGATGCGCAGCCCGTGCACCTCGGCCTCGCGATTGACGAACTTGGCGAGCAGCGGCAGGGTCGCGCCCATCAAAGTCACAGGCACGAAAAGGAAGGCGGCGGCAAGCAATCCCCGCAGAACGATGCCCATACCATGCGAGAAGCCGAACGCCTTCAGCAGAAAGACAACGCCACCTTCACCATAATTGATACCACCGATAAAGAGCAGTGCCCACAGGCCGATGAGGATTTCAAACAAGCCATAGATTTGCAGCGGGTTCTTACAGCGGTCAGCGAGGCGTCCGCCCCAGAGGCTGCCCGATCCGAGCCCGAGAAAGAAGATTGAAAGCACGGTGCTGACGGCATACGCGGTGGTGCCGAAAAGCAGCACCAGTTTGCGGGTCCACACCACCTGATAAAGGAGCCCGCATGCCCCGGAGACAAAGAAAAACAGCAACACGGCAGCGAAAAGGGCGTGAAAACGGGAGAGACGCATGAGTGATCGATTCCCTGGCGCACTTGTTCACGGTGCGGAGGCGCCTGCTCCGGGTTGAATCATGTCCGAGCCCAAACCGCGCTATCCTACCATAGCCGCGCGGGGCAAGTATCTTTGAGCATTCCTGACGAAATTGTCAAGCACTCGGCGGGGGGCATTCCTGACCATAAGAAAACCCCCGCAGGGGTTACCCGCGGGGGTTCAAGGTCACTCGAACAGGACGTCCTTAGAACTTGATTTCCGTTTCAAGGAACAGGTAATCGAAGTCATGGTTGTCATCGGCGCCAAGGCCGGCAAGACCGTTCAACAGAACGGGGTTGCCGTCTTCGATGCCGTTACCCGAGAAGAAGTGGGCCCAACCGGCGCGGAAGATAAGGTCTTCCGTGTACTTGTAGTCGCCATACAGGCCAAGTTCCCAGCCAAGGTCGCCACTCGCACTGTGGTGCCACCACAAGCAGCCCGTGTCTTCGGATTCACTGTCAGCTTGGAAATAGGTTCCAACAAGCTTCACGCACAGGTTTTCGGTCGGGGCGGCACTTACGCCGAGGTGATAGATGAACGCGTTGCTGAGTTGCAGGGTCGTGTCATCAATGAACTCGCTGTATTCAACGTTCGTGAACAAACGGTTGAAGCCGAGGTCGTTGTTGTTGTGACGGTGCCACCAGCCGTGATCGTCGCCATTATCGCCACCTTCGAACCAGGTGAAGCCAGCGAAGATGCGCGGGGACCAAGTCACGTCAAGCGTGTAGCCGCCTTCAAGGTTGATGCCCCAGGCATCGTAGTCCGCATTGTCAGCACTGCGCAGGAAACGGGGATAAACGTCTTCGATTTCGCCGAATTGATAAGCAACTTCAGACTCGAAATCGATAGCACCAATTTTGCCAGCTCCGCGGAGGCCGATGGTGTACAGGTCGGTGCCTTGACCGATCGTGGGGACGTCGTCTTCGACGTAAGAGGCATACGCATCAATGGTGATGTCTTCAAGGCCGGTGTATGACGCGTACAACAAGTACAGGTCGACGTCGCCCTTGCTGAAATCAGTGAAGTTCTCGGCCATCTTCGCCCACACCGCATTGATCTTGAAGGTGTCAGACGTGTAGCCAAGGTTGACCGCATCCCAAGACAGGCCGGTGAAGCCTGAGGAACCATTGTCATTGACGCCGAAGAGCCATTGATTGCCAAACGCCAGTTCCTGACGACCAACGGTCAGGCTCATGCCCGTGCCGTACATGTCGGACGCTTTGATGTACGACTGGAACATCTCGACGTCATTGGAGCTGTTGGCGCGGCTGTCAACGCCGGTCAGGTACGCGGCAGAGCGAAAATCTTCGCCCCACACATCGTAGCTGTCGACTTCGATGACGGCCTGGACGTTGTCAGTGAAGTCAGCCTTCACGCCAAGGCGTGTGCGCTGTTCGACGTAGGACGCATCGGCCCACTCATTGTCAGAAACGTAAACATTGCCGCGGATGCGGATTTTGCCATTAACTTCAACATTCTGAAGTTCGGCAACGGCGACGCCAGAAATGACGATCGCGATGAGGAACAAACTAAACCAACGCATATGCGTATCTCCTAAAGTTAGTTTCGGTGTCTTGAGGAAAAGCGCTCCGGCTTTCCCTTGTCCGCATTTCCATCAGAAAACGCAGACATCTATATGTATCTTTACATCAATAACCTGTCCGAATCATGGAGTGTGCTTCGTAAAGCGCCTTCATCCCTCCTTTCCGCTCCAAATTCCGATCCGGCGGCGATGGGTTTCCACAAAACTTTCGCAGCTCCCGCGCCCACTATGGGCCACATCGAGACCTACTTCACCTCTATAGGTTGTGTTACTCTATCAGAATTCCGTCATGTTGTCAACATGTTTTTTCGTCCCGGAAACAATGGGCATTTTCAGCCTTGGGTCTCTTTTTTTCTCCTTCCCAGGATGTGGTAGGATCGTGTGTATCGGGCGGCATTGTGCCGCGTTCGGAAAGGTTGTTATGAATCGATACCAATGGATATTCGGGCGGGGGCTTTGGTTGGCGGTCTTGACCGCGTCTTCAGCGTGGTTGAGTTCGGGATGCAATCGTATCGCGGACAAGGACGGCATCGAGATCGCGAAATACGACGATCGCGTCATCACCAGAGGCGACCTCGCCACGATGTTGCGCGAAATGGAGGATTCGGATCGCCCAAAGATTCGCACAAAAACCGATTTGCGCCGCGTGCCCAATCAATACATGGACAAGCAGATCAAAGTGCCCCTCGGCGTTCAATTGGCCGCAGAGGGCAAAATCTCCGTGAATCGAGAACAGGCCCGCGAGGCCTACTTCAAGGAGCGGGGCGATGACGAGTCCATGTACCGACAGATGTGGGCCATGGACGTCGATAACGCCTCGGAGGCGACTCCCCTCATGAAGGAGTACAACATGACGCCCCAGCGCATCCGCAGCTTCAAGAGTCTCATCGAGGACGGCACCGATGACATGGTGAAGCGCATGCAGGGCGACCAGGCCGTTTCGTATTTGGCGGTCGAGGCCTACAAGCAGGGTGGTATGAAGGTGGACGAAGATGCCTTGCAGACCGAGTATGACCTGCGCAAGGACGAGTTCCATCAACTCGAACGCATCCACTTTTTGGGCATTCGTGTGCCCGCAAGCACCCCCAATGCCCTGACCGTGGCGGGGCGTGTGCGCGAGGAAATCGACAAGGGCGCAAATTTCGAGGCCCTCACTGCCAATTTGCGCGCACGCAGTGCTGATGCGGTGATTGAGTCGGATATCGAAAACAATCCCACCCTCGACCGCTTCAAAGGCTTCTGGGAATCCGCTTCGGGGGCCAAAGCCGGGGATATTCTCGGCCCGGTCTACCTGCCGGAGTTCCAGTCCTACGCCCGGGATGCGCAGGGTCAGGTTAAGGCAACCGTCATGCCGGAGGCGTGGGTCATCCTCAAGGTATTGGAGCGCAGCCCGGAGCATGAAGTCTCGTTTGAAGAGGCCAAGCCCATGCTCATTCCGGAAATCCTCGAGGGACAGATGGTCGGCAAGCTGAGACAGGATCACGGCGTGCAGATTTTCGAGGATCGGCTACCGGATCCCTCCATGAGCGGCGGCGGCACAGGTGATCCCTTCCTGGACAAGCGCTGAGGCGAAAAGCGAGTCGTTCCTTCCCTCAGGGCATCAAGTCCGCCTGAGCGAGTTCGTCGAGTTCGTAGTCCACGCTCTGAGTCACCGGGAATCGGAAGCCCGTCTTCGGGTCAAGATCCAGATCCATGACTTTGAGTGACACCGGATGTTGGTCGCGTTTCCACTGGTTTTGCGCGAAACGCTTGCCGAAGTCGCCGGTCCACAAGCGCAATTGCTCCGGCGTGTGACCCGGATGCCGGTGGATGATAATGCGCCAGCAGTCCGCAAGCGACAAACGCCGACGCGCATACAGGTACAAGAGGTCATCCAGCACGGCGTAGGGCATGAGGTCGGTTTCGTCCTGCTGATCAGGCGCAAGTTCCGCACTGGGCGGACTGGCAAGCACCTGCTGCAGCGATGCAATGCCATCGCGCTGGGCAATATACTCAAGCAGGCTAGACACCAGCGTCTTGGGAACGTTGGCGATGGGTGAAAAGCCACCCTCGTTGTCGCCACCGGTGGTGGTATAGCCCACCGCCGCCTCGCTGAGGTTCGACGTCACCAGCAGGAGACCGCCTGCGCAGTTCGCCCAGTTCAGCATCATGGCCCCGCGAACACGCGCCTGCAGATTTTGTTTGGCGAGCGCGGTGAGGCGTTCCGCGCCTCCGGCCAATTCCCCCGCCTTTTGTGCGGCAAGCTCCGCCTCCTCATGGATGGAAACCACCGAAAAGGGCACACCCAATTCCTGGGCCAGCGTGCGCGCGGCAGTTTCAGTACCCTGACTGCTGAACGCCCGGTTGGGCAGGTATACGGTATCCACCCGTTCCGCATAACGATTAGCCTCGCGTCCGCCATTGAGGGCCTTGGCGGCTTCCACCGCCATCAAGAGGCACAAGGCACTGTCGCGTCCCCCGGAGAGCGCAACCAAAAATCGCTGGAAGGCACCCACCTTCTCGAAATAATCGCGTAAGCCCAGAACCAGCCCATCGAACAACTCATCGAGATACGGATTCCTGTTTTCCGTGCGGGATGCGAGCGTGGGCTGGTAAAAACTCCGGGGAAATCGCGACACCAGCTCTGCCAGCGGGGCCGGCAAAAAATTGCCCGAGGCGGCTTCCACCACTTGGGTTTGTGCGGAGGGAACGCCGGGTGCCGTATCCTGCCGCCACGTGGTGTTCTCCGAGCGAACCCGGGTGACCTGATCGAGGTCGACCACGCCGGAGGTCAGTGTCCAGGCCCGCTTGTCCAAAATGGGGCCTTGGCACACCAATTCGCCGGGGGCAGCAACCAGTCCTCCGCCATCGAAGACCAGACGACTGTTGTCGCTGCCGAGCAGATTGGCGTAGGCGTAAACAGCTTTCATGCTGTTGGCCGCGCCCTCGACGAGGCGTTTGCGATCCTCGTTTTTCAGCGGGGTAAAGGGCGAAGCACTGAGATTACACACGATTTCCGCGCCCGCCCGCACCCGCTCCTGTGCGGGAGAAGCGGCGGCCCAAAGATCCTCGCAGATCTCCGCCGTGACCACCCCATAGGGCAGACGGAACACAAGGTTTCCAGCGGGCACGCCATGCACGTTCGTCACACCATCCCGCCAGGCATTCCAGTTGCGACCCTCATAAAAAACACTGTAGGCAGGGAGATGGCGCTTGAACACCAGCCCGAGAATATCGCCATCATGCACGAGCGCGGCCGCATTGTACATGAGGCCGCCGAGCCGCACAGGCAAGCCGAGAAACACGCTGATGCCCCGGCAATCGTTCGCCAGACTCTCGAGGGTTTCCCAACTGCGCGAGGCGATGCCCGGCCAGAAAACACGGTCTTCCAGGCTATAGCCGGAAATGGCCAGTTCGGGGGTGACAAGCAAATGTACGCCCTGCTCACGAGCCGCCGCAATGGACTCCCGCAGACGGACGGCATTCCCCGAAAAATCGCCAACGCGCACCGACACGCACGCCGCGCCTATTCGCACCAATCGCATTTTCTGGTTCTCCCCAGCGGCTCATCCGCATTCTGCACATATCATAGTACACCCGCTCTGCGGAACACGAACCCGCCACAAACAGCAACGCCGCGACGGTTCGATAAACCGTCGCGGCGTGAAAAACGTCAACTGCTACTGCCTTACGTCTGCCAAACGTTTAAGCGTTGGCAACGATGACCGAGAACAGCTTGGACACGGGGTGCTTGCCGGGGAACTTCAGCCATTCGCAGTGGCCGTCCATGTACAGGACGTTGCAGCCGCCGGGAACATGGTTGAACTTCGAAATGACCGTCGACACATTGTCCCAGAGAAGGAATATGTCGCTCTGGGCCTTGGCGCTCGCGGCCGGGTT
>CAIZGN010000070.1 GCA_903932505.1 Candidatus Hydrogenedentota bacterium | reverse complement strand
TTCGAGGCGGTGAAAAGCGGGACGGATGCCACGGCGTACATTCAGCGGTTGCGGCCCATCATGGATGCGCAATTGGGCGGATTTCCCGAGCGCACCCCCTTGAACACGCGGACAATCGGCCAGGGAACCGGCGATGGATTCCGGTACGAGAAGATTTTGTTTGAGAGCCGTCCCGGGCTGTCTGTAACCGCCGTTCTTTTCCTTCCACTGAGCGATCCGCCTTATCCGGGCATTATTGTGCCGTGTGGACACAGTGAAAACGGAAAGGCCTACGAATCGTATCAGAAGGTGTGCATGTTGTTGGCCAAAAACGGCATGGCGGCCCTCATTTACGATCCCATTGGCCAGGGCGAGCGGTATTACTACCTCAAGGACGACAACACGCCGCTTTTTGGTGCCTGTCTTCAGCACACGGTCATGAGCGTTGGTGCGATTCTCACCGGAACGAATCTGGCGGCTTACAGCATTTGGGACGGCATACGGGCGATTGATGTTCTGGCGGAGCGGCCCGATATTGACCCGGCGCGGATCGGCTGCACGGGCAATTCCGGTGGTGGCAACCTGACCGGGTACCTGATGGCGCTCGATGACCGGATAGTGTGCGCGGCACCCAGCTGCTATTTCACCTCGTTCGAGCGACTGCTGACCACGATTGGCCCGCAGGATGCCGAGCAGAATGTTTTTGCCCAGATTGCGCAGGGGATTAATCAGGCGGATTATCTGCTCATGCACGCCCCGAAACCGACGATTATTCTTTCGGCGACGCGGGATTTCTTTGACATTCAGGGCACTTGGGATTCCTTCCGCCAAGCGAAGCGGTTTTACGGTCAATTCAACCTGCCCGAGCGTATGGATTTGATGGAGGTGGATGCGGAACATGGCTATGGCCAGGCGCAGCGCGAGTCTATGGTTCGGTTCATGAAACGCTGGTTTCTCAATGTGAATGAAGCGGTGACAGAGCCGGCCCTGACGCCGATTGCGGATGCGGATCTGCAGTGCTCGCCCGCAGGCCAGGTGATGCGCATGGAAAATGCAGTGGGGGTGCCGGAACTGGACATGCGCCGTGACGAAGCCTTGGCCCCCAAGCGCGAGGAATTCTGGAAGGCGACCCCGCGTCCGCAGGCTTTGGAAAAAGTCGCCGCTTGTATTGGCGCGCGTCCGTTTGACCAAGTTCCCGACCCGCAGGTGAAAGTGATCGAAACCACGCCTGGCGCTACGTATACCCTACTAAAACTATCCATACAGGCAGAAACAGGCATTGTTTTGCCCGCATTGCAGTTCACCCCCCCCCAAGCCACGGGCACTGCGTTGTTGTATTGCCCGGGTGGCGGCAAGGCGCAAGAAGATTTGGACAACGGCCCGATTTCCAAGCATATCGCCGAGGGGGACACGGTGGTTGTGGTTGACCTGCGGGGAATCGGTGAGACGGAGTCCCCAGGCAAATACCCCGAGTGGGTGCCTTACACGGGCTCGGATTGGCAGGATTTCTTCCGGGGCTACCTGATTGGCAAGAGTCACGTGGGCATGCGCACCGAGGACATCTTTGCGGTGGCGAAATATCTCAAGACCCTTGGTCTGGCCACCATGGCACTTGAGGCCACAGGCGAGGCCACGGTTCCCGCCCTGCACGCCGCAGCATTGGCCCCGGATCTGTTTCAACGGGTGCGACTTGCCGGTGGCATTCCTTCCTGGTCGGCCGTGGTGCACCAACCGCGCGCGACCCAGCAACTTGTCAATGCGGTGCACGGTGCGCTGGCCTTCTACGACTTGACGGATCTGGCTACGACCTTGCAGGGTAAGCTGACCATCGAACAACCCGCGATACCAGCGTTCTAATGAAAAACCACGGGCGCGATGCCCGTGGCTTCTTGTCAAACGTGTTCTCGCTCAGCCCACGATGAGGTCTTGAAGGCATCGCTTGGGGACGTGGTGGGTTTGCTGTTCATCCCGATAATACTGCACCCCTTGGTCGGCTCCCATGGTCTCCAGCACCACCTTTTCCTTGGGCTTACCCAGTGCCACCGCGAGCAAAATCTCAAATCGCTCGGAATCCAGCTTGAGCGCGGCTGCTAACTCGGCGCGCTTGATGCTGCCGATGATGCATCCACCAAAATCCAGATCCACGGCACCCAGCAGGATTGTTTGCGCGACAATACCAGAGTCTGCCGAGAAGTTCTTGGAAAGGGTTCGATCGCCCAAGATGAGAATGTATCCCGACGGGCGTTCCCCTTCCACCGGACCCGACCAGTCGCGAAGATATCCCGCCCAAGACAAATGTCGAAAGATAAGCGCGTTTCGTTCCGGCGTGCAGGAGAGCACATATTTCATGGGTTGTAAATTCGCCGAGGAGGGCGTCAGGCGGGTCAGATCCACGAGATCCAACAACGTGCCCAAGTCGATTTCCTGATTCTCGTGGAAACGGCGGTAGCTTCGGTTCTTCAGTACGAGGTCTCGGAACATAATATCTCTCCAAATTGGATGGCACTTCGTGTTAACGCTCGCTCTTCCCTTTGCAGTTTATCACAAGCGCTCAGTTGGAATTGAATGGGTGTTTTTTGGGCGGACGGGGATGTTTGCGACCCCTGCTAGAGGTTTGTTGGACGGACGGTTGCGCCCAGGCCCTGCCATGCTTGTCGTGCGTGGGGATTGGCTTCGAGCATGGTCTGGGCATCGCGGCGCGCGAGATCCAGCAGGCGCACGTCTCGCAGGAGGTCGGCGGCTTGCAGGTCGCTCAGGCCCGCCTGACGGACGCCATGGAACTCACCGGGGCCGCGCAGTTTGAGATCTTGCTCGGCGATTTCGAATCCATTATTGCATGCGCAAAAAATGTCGAGGCGCTGCTTTCCTTCGGCGGTTTTTGGGGTGCCACACAGGAAGCAGTGCGACTGTTCGGCTCCGCGTCCCACCCGGCCACGCAACTGGTGCAGCTGGGTCAATCCGAACTGACCGGCGTCTTCGATGACCATGGTGGTGGCGGACGGCACGTCGATGCCGACTTCGATCACAGTTGTGCTGAAGAGTACATCGATTTCGCGGCGTTTGAACGCCGCCATGATGGTGTCCTTTTCTGTGGTATCGAGACGGCCATGCAACAAGCCGGTGCGCAAGCCTCCGAGCGGCCCTAGGTTGAGGTCATCAAAGTGCCGGATAACGGGGGTCAGGTCTTCCCGCTTCTCTGATTCGTCCACCAGCGGACAAACGATGTAGGTTTGTCGACCGTGGGCGGCTTCCTTACGGATGTATTCGTAAAGTCCCGGTATTTTGGCGGGTGGGATCTGCCGGGTTTTGACGGGCAGGCGGCCGGGTGGCATTTCCTCGATGACGGAAAGATCCATGCCGCCATAGACCGTGATGGCCAGTGTGCGCGGGATGGGCGTGGCGGTCATGTGCAGAACATCGGGGAACAGGCCCTTTTCGGTGAGGCGTCCCCGCTGCAATACGCCAAAACGGTGCTGTTCGTCGATGATGACCAGACCAAGCCGATGGAATTTTGTTTTTTCCTGATATAGGGCCTGTGTGCCCACAATGACATCTGCTTCCCCGGCGGCAATGCGCTTTCGGATGGCGGTTGCACCCCGTGCCGCACCCATGAGCGTTTCCACACGCAAGCCGAAGGGTTCGAGCAAGGCCCGCAACTGAAGCCCGTGTTGTTCCGCCAGAATTTCCGTCGGGGCCATGAGCGCGGTCTGGAAACCGCCATCGGCAGCAGCGGCAATCGCGTGCAGGGCCACGACAGTCTTGCCGCACCCCACATCGCCCTGCACCAGTCGCGCCATGGGGCGGGGTTGTGCCATGTCGGCGAGTACATCGGCGATGGCGCGTTCCTGACCGCGGGTGAGTTCAAAGGGAAGCGCACGGCCCAAGGCTTTGAGATGTGGGCCATTGATGAGGTGGCGGCATCCCTGCTCCTCGTGCATGCGCTCCGCGCGTTCACCGAGCAGGCTCAGCTGCAGGCCGAGCAATTCCTCGTAGGCGAAGCGTTGGCGGGCCGCCTGGCCCGATTCCACCGTGGAGGGGAAATGGACCTCGCGAATGGACTCCTGCACCGGCAGCCAGTCGTGCCGCTTCAGAATCTCAGGTTGGAGGGGTTCCGGCAATTGCACTGCGACATAGTCCAGGGCCGTGGCCACCCAACGGCGTAGCACCCGTTGCGTCAATTTTTCGGTCAGCCGATACACCGGGGCCACACAGCCCGTGTTCAAGCGGTCATCCTCGTCCTCACCCAGCATCTCATAGTCGGGATCCTTCAGGGTCAGCCCCTTGAACTGCGCGACTCGGCCCGTGAGTATGATCTTTGCCCCTTTAGCGAAGACGGTGTTGGCCAGAAAACCCCGGCCAAAGAAACTCGCTTTGACGCTTCCTGTGCCGTCGGATACCTCCACCAACGCCATTGACATGCGTCCCCGAAACCGGACGTTTCGTGAAGAAGCCACCACCCCCTGTATCGTGACCGCCTGCCCCTCGGTCACGTCCGCTATGCGCGCGATGTGGCGTCGATCCTGGTAGGTGCGCGGCAGATGGAAAAGAAGATCGCGGATGGTTTCGATACCCAATTGCGCCAGCAAAGCCTTGCGCCCCGGCCCGATGCCCGGCAGGACATCGACCGGCCCGTCGAGTTCTATAGGCGTTGTCGTTGACGGTTCGTCCATCATTTCCCCTCGTGGCGGCACAGGCTTCCAGACTATCGAGCGGGGGTGATTATATCAGGCAGAAAGCCGGGGATGCTCTCAAAGCAATTCGGATGGGAGGCGAGGAACTTCTATGGTGTAACCTCTATGGCGACGGCGGGTAGGACTCCGGCTGTGATTTGTTGTGCGAGGGCTTTGGGACGGTCCGGTGGGGCGGGGCGCTCGGCTATGGCGTTAATGATTAGATTGTCGCGATATCCGGCTTTAATTTCTTGTCCGTCGGCATGGATGGTGATTACTATGGAGCCTTCGCTGGCGGTGCCCTCTTGGAGGGTTATGCCCTTAGGCGGGTCGTCCAATTCAAAGCGGATATCGGCGGGAATGCGGAAGGCGGAGGTGCTGAATTCCAGCCGGGCCGTGCCGTTGACTGGGATTTGGATGGGGATGGGCGTGGTGAGGCTGATGTTCTTCAGGCGTCGTTTGGTGGTGATGACAGCCGCGAAGCATTCCTGCGCGGGGACGAGGTGTTGGCTGGCAAAGGCTTGCACTTGGGTGTCGGCGGAACAAGCGGTGTGAATTACGGTCGCATCATGGATCGTGGCGTGACCTTCGGGGTGCAGTTGGACCGTGCCCACGCTATCAAGCGGGGCGGTCAGGGTCATGCGGACGTGGCTTTGACCCGGCGGGATGGTTGCACCATCAATGGCGAATCCTGCCGGGATATCTTTGAAAGCAAGGTCTATGGGGCCTTCGAAGCCATCTTTTCGGGTGGCCCAAGCCTCAAAAACCGACGCGCGTCCTTCCTCCACAATTATGCAGGAGGGCGTGATGCTGATTGAGAAGTCGGGGCGCGCCTCGCTGAGGCGCAGCCGGTAGGCATACTCCTCTCCCCCATGCTGTTGCGTATCCGAAACGCGCACATAATAGATACCATCCTTGGGCAAGGTGGCGCAGAGATAGGCATCGGCTGCATGGGTGTTCAGGCCCGGATTTTTGTCCGGTGAATCGTCATTCCACTGAAGCACCGCGCCTGAATCGTCCACCAATCGCAGCAACGAATCCACCGGCGAATTCAATCGGCGGGCCGAGACTTCGGCGGCGATGGTAAGTCCCGCACGACCTTCGAGGCGGTACCAGTCGACATCGCCGGGGATGTCAATCCGGCCATTGACCATGCGGGGCAGGGAGATGGTCTGCGCTTCGCCCATGGTGTCGTTATTTGGGGCTTCGGTGTCCTCTGGCAATTCATCCACCGCGTAGACCACGGGATTGGAATAGGTCTTGGGGCCATTAATCCGTGTTTGCCGAATGGAAAGCCCCCCCGGCGTGGTATCAAATGGGATTTGACGCTTGGAAAGGTTCCACCCTTGGGCCACGGCCTCGGTGTTCACGCCCGCTTGTCCGCCCAAGGGGAAAATCGAGGTGATGAATGGCAATTCGCCGACTTGCAGTCGGTAGACGAAATCTTCGCGGCCCCGGTACAGTGCGTCCCGGATTTCCAAGGTGTACACGCCGTCTTCCGGTATTTCGTAGAGCAACACGGGGTCTGGATCGAAACGGTAATCGTCGACAGAGGCCAATTCGCGGTCTTGCGGGTCATACAGACTGAGCAGCGCTTGAAACCAGCCGGGGACGGCATCGGCCAGAAAAGGCATGAGATGCCGGGCGTCCACTTTGGCCACCAAGTGCTGACCTTTTCGCGCTTGGATATGGAATCGGTCGACATCGCCGGGCATGACCTGCCCGTTGATGAGCGCGGGCAATTCCAAGGCCTTTTCTTCGGAAGGAATCAGATGGTTGGGCTCGTGTTCGAGCGTTTCCAGACCGGTACCCACCTCAAAGGTCAGGGGATTGGTATACCCGGCGGCGGTGATGAGGCGGAGTTCGCGGGGGCCCGGTGTGGCGTTGGCATCGATAACGATGCGGAGTTCGGCCATTTCGGCCAAGGCGGCATTGGGCGGATTGCGACGTTCCCGATATAGCGCGACCCAATGCTTGAGTTCGGGCAGGCTCATGCGTTCCAGCTTGCGAACAAGTGGATGATCTCGCAGCGCGGCGATTTCCGCCTCGCTCTCCTCCATGGATACCGCCCCTTCGCCTTCCATGGTGGCACCTGGGCGGTTTTCCCGTACGCGGATCAGGCGGATGACATAGGTGCGCAATACCTGCAAGCGTTTGTTGGTCATGGGTGGCCCGATGGATTCCACAGTGCCGCGCACCCCGTTTCCTGAGATATACACGCCGGTCGCGCCGCGCAATTGCTGACCACCGATGATTTGTATGACTTCGGCCCCCTGCTGGCCACCCGCTGGGTAGGCGTAACCGATGCGGGGTTCTCGCGTACCCGGTTGGGCGGTACTGTTCGGTGCCGTGAGGGCCGCGATGACGCACAGGACGCCAAGACATCTTGATAGGGTCATGATTAACCTCGCATCACATGATTTCAGTTAAGCGGGCCGCGTCAGGCATGACCTGAGCGTCGATTCCGCTGGCGTTTTTCAGTGGGCCGTTCGGGTCTATTCCAAGCAATGTATACATACTGGCGAGCAGTTCCTTCGGCGCGACGGGGCGTTCCGCGACCTCTTCGCCGCGTGCGTCCGATGCGCCGATTACATGCCCACCCTTGAAGCCGCCCCCGGCCACCACCGTCGAAAAACACCGGCCATAATGGCCGCGCCCCCCGCTCCACGGCGGTTCCCACTGGATTTTCGGGGTACGTCCGAACTCACCGCCCCACCAGACGATGGTGCTGTCCAGAAGGCCGCGGCCGGCGAGGTCGGACAGCAGGGTGGCCATGCCCTGATCCAAATCCGGCAGATTGCGCTTCATGGCCTCGAAGTGCTTTTTGTGGGTGTCCCAATTTCGATAGTTGATGGTGACGTACGGCACGCCACGTTCCACGAGACGACGGGCCATCAGGCAGGATTGCCCAAAAGAATTCTTACCATATTTTTCCCGGATTTCCGACGGTTCACTGTTCAGGTCGAAGACTTTGCCGGTATCCCCCAGGATGAGCTCATAGGCGGCCTTTTCGCTGCGGTCCAAACGCGCGAAGGACTCATTCCCGGGGAGTGCCGCGCCGAGGGTGTCGAGGTCATGCAATAACTGACGCCGACCCTGCTGTCTCTGTTCGGTGAATTCCTCGGAGACAATGCCTTCGACGGCGAAGCGGGCGAGATTGGGATTGCCGCCGGTTGCGAAGGGGCGGTAGCGTTGTCCCAGAAAGCCGGTTTCCGAAAAACGGCCCTGCAAGTCGGTCAGCACGATGTAGGGTGGAATCAGTCCTTGATAGCCGTAATCGTAGCCCTTGAAAAGCGAGACGACCGCGCCAGCGGCGGGATAGCTCAAGCGCCCCGGATCCCGCCCGGTTTGCACGAGATAGGACGCGGTTTCATGGGCGTTGCTGTTGTGGGTCATGGAACGGATGATTGAGTATTTGTCCGCTTGTTGGGCGAGTTGCGGCAGGAGTTCGCTGATTTGGATGCCGTCCACGTTGGTGGCGATGGGGTTCTTGAGTGGCCCGCAATAGTCGTAACCGGCTTCGGGCTTGGGGTCGAAGGTGTCCAGGTGGCAGGCTCCCCCCCACATCCAAATCTGTATGACCGCCTTGGCCTCGGCATTCGGTGCGGCGGCGAAGGACCGGGGCGTCCATGCCAGCGCTGCCGCGCCGAGAAGACCCTGTGCCAGTGCTTCGCGCCGGGTGATGCAAGCCGGTTTTTTCATGTCAATGTTCCTCAAATTGTGGATCTGGCAGGCAGAATGGCTGCGTTTACGCTAATGCCGGTACAGGAATTCCTTGGTGTTGATGAGTGCCCACACAAGGTCTTCAGCGGCAGCCTCGGGGCTTTCGGCCCAGAAATAGGCGTGACCTTCGGCGGTGGTTTCTTCTACACGGGTCGGGACACGGGAAAGAACCCGCAGGTAGATCAAGCGGATGAGTTCTTGCGGGTTGCCTTGATGCTTCTTGAAAAGGCGTCGGAGTTCCTGACTGCTGTTCATCTTCTTGTGCAGTTCCGTGGCGTTGAGCAGATACAGGCGCTGTCCGTCGGTGGTTTGGTTGTTTCGCTCGGATTCAAGGCCCGTATCACGGGGGGAACGCCCGAATAGTTCGAGGACAGGGCTGCTGATGCTGCCATCCGCCAAGGTGATGGCTCGCTGTGTTTCTGGAATGTAGGAAAAGGGTTCCGGGATTTCACTTGAATAGCGTTCCGTACTTCCCGCGATGCGGTCGATGGCGTCCAGCAGCACTTCCGCCTCCAGACGCCGCACCGGGTAGTAGGCAAACAGCGTTGTGGCCTTCGGGTCTGTACTGCGCGGGATGGACGATTGCTGGTAGGTGCGGGAGTTGAGTATGACCCGATACAGATGGCGCAGGTCGTAGTGGGCACCCCGTAATTCACCTTCCAGGTACTTGAGCAATTCGGGATTGGACGGTGGATTGTCCGCTCGGAAATCGTCGGGTTCATGAACGATACCCCGTCCCAGGAGCCAGGCCCAAACCCGGTTGGTGATATTTGCGGCGAACCAGGGATTCTCCGGTTTCAGAAGCCAATCCGCGAACACAAGGCGCGGGTCGTCGTCCGGTGCGATTTTCACGGCGGTGCCATCGGGGAAAACGGTGTCTAGGGGCGTGGCCGGGGCCGGGTCGAGGCAGACGATTTCCTCTTTCCACTCCTCCGTTTTTTTGTAGAGAATCCGGCTGAAAAAGTGCTCCATGGCGGATTGCTGGTCTTTGGAGCACTTTTCGAGTCGCACCCCCATGAATGTGAGTGCGACCGCGCCTGCGATGGCTTGGGGTGTGCGCCCTTGGATGGCGCGGTAGAAATTCGCCGGAGGGACACGGAAATTGCTGCCGCTCGCGGTGAGCAAATCCCGGGCAAAGCGGTCATAGGGTTGATGGTTCCTCAGCGATTCACGAATCCAGCGGGCATAGCACTGCACTGCGTTGGGCCAAAGGTTGATGGGGAATTCGGCCTTTACCCGCAGCAGGTCACACCACTTCATCGAAGCGTAGTCGGTGAACTCGGGGCGTTCCAGCAACTCGTCGATGATGCGTGCGCGTTTGTCCGCCCGCGTATCGAGCAGAAAGGCTTCGGCCTCTTGCGTTGTGGGAAGGGTTCCAATGAGATCAAGAAAAGCGCGGCGGATAAAGACCGCATCCGAGCATACGGGGGCCATTTCAAGATGATTCGCCTGCAAGGACGCGCGAACGTACTGATCCAGCGCTTGCTCTGGAACCGGGCTGGCATCGTCTTCGAACGGGGATGCATTCGTGATCTCGGCGTGGGGCAAGGCCGTGCAGAGAAGGCTGGCCATGAGAAGCAGTATCGTTTTGGCCATACGGGCATGCTGCGTCACGATTCCATTCCTTTCCTGAGCAAAAAAACTTCGTCACACCTCCCTGCGGTAGTGCTTCACAGCCATGCGAAGGCGTTCTGCACGTTGAACCCCACCTCAACGAAAGAGTTCCATCCTGCGGTACTATTCCGGAAGGGTGGTACGCAAATCATCTTTGTAAAGGCCGATTTCGTGGAAGGGGATGGGTTTGAGTCCCTTGGCTTGTTGCCAGAGAGGCGCGTCCGCGCTTAGCACGGTCCGGTTCTTCGCCGCGTCCGCAAAGCCGGGGTCTGTATCGAGAATGACGTTATCTTTGAGCGACCAGTTTCCCGTGGCGGTCTCTTTACAACCGATGATGACGTTGTGGGCGGCCTGATTGATTCGCTGTTTGGATACAGGATCCAAAAATCCCTGCAATTGCGGATAACGTTCGCTGTAGGGCGGTTTCGTAATGTCCACTTCATCGACCAGATGGGCCTTCCACGTTTCCCCTGCGAGCCATTCATTCCACGTCGAATCTGCCCAGGGCACATGCCCCACCGCGCGGGTGCAGTCGATGAAGATATTGTTTTCCACGCGGTTGTCGTGGCCGCCGTGGATGAACACCGCGCCGAATTGTCCTGCGGAGGCGTGCAGGAACAGGTTTCCTTCGACCGTTTGTCCGCCCGTGCCATCGTCGAAGTAGACCGCGCAACTGCCGTGGGCGAAATTGCTTCCAATTTCGTGCCAGTAATTGTTCCGGATGATGTTGCCCCGCTCAGACGGGTTGCGCCCCATATAGAACGCCCCGCAATCATCAGAATCCATGCCTGAACGGAAGATTTCGTTGAGTTCAATGAGGTGCTCGTTGCCCGCAAGCCCGATGGACTGGTGGGGTGCGTCGTGCAGGCGGTTGTGGGCAACATGGACACCTACACCGGAGATTTGGACATGATAGGCGTGCGTCGGACGGCGGCGCGACACATTCCAGATGTGGTTGTTCAGGATTTCGTGACCGCAGGGTGTCAGGGTCTTTCGGTCGCCCCCGCCCATCTTCACCCCGCCCGTGCCGGTGTCGTGGATGTCGCAGGCGATGACCGTATGCTTTTCGCCACCATCCACGATAATGGCGTCGAGTCCGGTATTGCGTATGGTGCAGGCGGCCAAGCGGCAGGACTGTCCACCCTTGATTTCTAACGCATTGCCCCGGCAGGCCTCCAGGGTGAAGCCTTGCATGGTTACGTGGGAGGTGTTTTCCAGCGTGATCATCGGGGTGGACAAGGTGGATAGCACCACGTGCGCTTTGGTGAGGTCGGCAGGCGGCCAGAAATAGAGTTTGCCCGATTCCCGGTCGAGAAAATACTCCCCGGCCAGATCCAGTTCTTCCAGAACGTTGACGGCTCGATAACGGCGCGGCGCGGGGTTGCCGTTGCCGAGGCCATAGCCATGCTTGGGGCCTAGGGTGATTTGTTTGGTGGCCGGATCGACCTTTGCCACGCGGAGCGTTTCACTTGCCCAATCAAAGCACCAGTAACCGTGCAGCCACACCCCCCGGGCCACATTCCAACGCTCGGGCTGGTTGCCACTGTATTCAAAGATGCCCGGTTTGTCGCTGGCAAAGTTGCGCCAGGATGCGGGGCCGCTTTCCACAACCTTGGCAATCTCCGCCCAACCTTCATTGGGCCAGCGGGCAAGGGTCATCCGCTGTTCGTCGAAGAAAAGTTCGGGGACATTGGGTGGTTCGATGAACTGATCCGGAATCACGCCATAGTCCGTTATTCCGAGGGCCTTGAGGTCGGCGCAACGCACCTGCGAGCGGGTCGTGGGATTGAGTTCGGGTGCTTCGGAGGCATCGCTCAGCGGTTTGAAGGCTTCGGCGGGCAAGACCGTGCCGCCGGAGAGGCGAACCTGCTCGCCCGACCGGGCACGGTACACCACCGGGCGGTCTGGTGCACCACTATCGGCCTCGGTGAGGGCAAAGGTTGTCTTGCGGGCGTATTCGCCATCATGCACCCACACCGTGACGCCACCCTCTGGGAGTCCGCCTGACTGTTTGAGGGCGCGTATGGCGTCCCGGGCATTTTCGAGCGTGGCAAAGGGGGCATTCTCCGTGCCCGCATTGGTTTCCTTGCCGCTCAGCGCGACATGGTATTCCAAGCCATAGGCGACGCTGCTCACGGCCAGAAAAAAGAAGCTAAGCATTCTAAACATGGGGTTATCCTCATTGGGGCGCACTTGGGTTCATCATCGGACACGCTCTATAATTGACCGGGGTGGATCGACAAAGCAAGCCAAAGGAAGGGTTGCCAATGCAGCACATCATGAAGTACGGATACTTGGGAACCCTGGGTCTAATTATTGGGATCGCATCCGCAGCAGTCGGGGATTCATTCCACCAGCGTTTTCCTGACTCCCGACTGGAACCGCTGTACTACAACCACCCGGGCCTGGTGGTCGATCTGGGGGTGGGGCAATCCAATGCCCTGCGATTTTGACGGTGACGGCGATAACGACTTGCTTGTGGCCTGTGCCGACGTCCCGTCGAATGGCATCTACTTCTTCGAGAACACCTCCGGCGAGTCCTTCCCAGTGTTCAAGCCCGGCGTGTGGTTGTGTCCTGCAAAACAGAATATGACCATCCATTACGACCAGAGTGGTTGGGAGATTCAGCAGGAAAACCATCGTTTTCCGGCCTTTTCCAAGCGCGATTTCGTCACGGAAATTCTTGTCGAGTACCAGCCCACCTTTCCTCTGGGCCGGGACAAGCAATGGAAACGTTACGACTATGACGGCGACGGGGTGCTTGACCTCGTGATCGGTGCAAGCGACTGGGAGGAATACGGGTGGGATAATGCCTTCAATGAAAAAGGGGAATGGACCCGTGGGCCCCTGCATGGCTATGTGTATTTCATAAAGAACTTGGGAACTGAGGATGCACCGAAATGGGCTGAGGCGGTGCAGATAAAGGCGGGCGACAAGCCGGTGGATGTTTATGGATGTCCTTCGCCCAATCTGGCCGACTGGGATGGTGATGGCGACCTCGATCTGCTCTGCGGTGAGTTTCTGGACAAGTTGACCTATTTCGAGAATGTCGGGACGCGCACCGTTCCTCGTTATGCGGTAGGTCGCATCCTCGCGGATGCCCAAGGGCCGATCTGCATGGAACTCGAGATGATGCAGGTGGTCGCCTACGACTGGGACCGCGATGGAGACACGGATTTGGTGATTGCGCAGGAAGACGGTCGGGTGGCATGGTTGGAATGCAAAGGCGGGTCGCCGGGGCAAGTGCCGACCTTTGTGGCACCGCGCTTTTTTCAGCAGGAGGCCGACCGGGTGAAGGTTGGGGCCTTGTGCACGCCGGTGAGCGTGGATTGGGACGCAGACGGAGATGAAGACCTCATCGTGGGCGACACCGCAGGTTTTTTGAACTGGGTCGAGAATCTCGATGGCAATAACCCGCCCCGATGGGCTGCACCGGTTCGCCTCTCGGCGACGGGGCAAATCATCCGCATTCAGGCGGGCAAGAATGGCTCCATTCAGGGGCCGGCCGAGGCCAAATGGGGCTACACCGTGCCCGAGGTGGCTGACTGGGATCAGGATGGGTTTCTGGACATCCTCATTAACTCGATCTGGGGCAAGGTCCAATGGTATCGCAATCCGGGCAAGCCCGGTGCGCTTGATTTGGAAGCGGCCCGGCCCATCGAGGTGGCGTGGGATGGGCCCGCGCCCAAGCCTGCGTGGGTATGGTGGAACCCGGAAGGCAAGGCCCTGGTGACGCAGTGGCGCACGAGTCCGAGGGTGCGCGATTTTAATGACGATGGTCTCAAAGACCTCGCGATGCTGGATGTCGAGGGGCGGCTGGCGTTCTTCAAGCGGGAACGCCGTGACGGGCAGTTGACCTTGTTGCCGCCACAGTACATCTTTCAGGATGAGCAGGGACAGCCGCTACGGCTGAATGAGAGTCTGGCCGGTCGCAGTGGCCGCCGAAAACTGACCTTTGCGGATTGGGACGGCGATGGCCGTCAGGATATCCTCATCAACGGCAAGAACATCGATTTCCTGCGGAACATCGGCGATTCGGCGAACCCCTATCGATTCAAGAATGAGGGGAAAGTCGATTCCTATGTCTTGGCGGGACACGACACCTGCCCGGCTGTCACCGACTGGAATCGGGATGGGCGGGTCGAGCTGTTGATTGGTGCGGAAGACGGTTTTCTTTATCGCCTGAGTCCAGTCGTTGCGCCCGTGGAAAAAACCGGAACAGCTATGGTACGGTAGTCCCGCAGTTCGTGTGTCACACGGCGAAAAACCCAATGCAGGAAGGATTCATCTCGACATGGCGGAATACATGACCCTCAATCCCGTGGATCTCGTGGTCTTCGTGGCGTTCGTGTTGTCGGTTATCGGCGTGGGCCTGATCAAGAGCAGGAGCGAGAATACGAGTGAGGATTATTTCCTGGCAGGCCGGGGATTGAGCTGGTGGCTGATTGGTTTCTCCCTGATTGCAGCGAATATATCAACGGAACAGTTCGTGGGGATGAGCGGACAAGCCGCTGATTACCTCGGCTTGGCCATTGCGAGCTATGAATGGATGGCGGCGATTACCTTGGTGGTGGTGGCTTTCTTTTTCCTGCCGGTCTTTCTCCGCGCGGGAGTGTACACCATTCCTGAATTCCTGCAGTACCGTTACAATGAGTTCTCACGCACGATCATGGCCGTTTTCACCATGGTGATCTACGTGTTTGTCACGATTGCCGCTGTTACCTATTCCGGCGCTTTGGTGATTGACACGCTGTTTCACGGTGCGACCCCCTTCGGCATTCCGATGAACGTGGTCACCGGTGGATGGATCATCGGGATCATCGCCGCAATTTACGTGACCTGCGGCGGACTGAAGGCATGCGCATGGGCGGATCTGCTTCAGGGTTCGGCGCTCATCGTTGGTGGCGCGGTCATCACGTGGCTGGCCCTCTCCGCCATCGGTGCGGCCCCGCTGGCTTCACTCGCCTCGACAGCGGGTCCTGCGGCTGCGGCCGGGCTTACGGATGCTTCGAGCGGTCTGTCGAAGTTCTTTGCCTTGAATCAGGATCGGCTTCACATGGTGCTGCCCAAGACGGACGCAAGCATTCCGTGGACGGCACTCGTAGTCGGCTTGTGGATTCCCAACTTTTACTATTGGGGCCTAAACCAGTACATCGTGCAGCGCACCCTTGGTTCCAAGAGCCTGTCGCAGGGGCAAAAAGGCATCGTTTTTGCCGCAGGACTCAAGCTCATCATTCCGTTTGTCATCGTGTTCCCTGGCATTGCGGCTTTCAACCTTTTCAGCGGCGACATGGCTGCACAGGCGGCCAGTGACCCGAAAATTGCGGCCGGTTGGGCGCGTTTTGAGCAATTGGAGAAGGCCCCGAAGGTCGATGAGTTTGTGCTGTTTACCTTGGACAAGGCCACAACGCAGAAGGATCCGGCCAAGGCCGCGCGTATCGAGGCCTACAACACGAAAGTAAAGGCTGCAGCCGCCAGTGCGGGGAAGGGGACGACTTCCGAGAGCCTGCTGGGGCTCAAGTTCGACACCGCCTTCGGTCTGCTGGTTCGCAAGTTGACCCCGATGGGGTTGCGTGGCTTTGTATTGGCCGCGATTCTGGGCGCGGTGGTGAGTTCGCTGGCCGCCATGCTCAATGCCGCGTCGACGATCTTCACCATGGATCTTTACCATAAGTACGTCAATCCGAAAGCCTCGCAAGCCAAGCTGGTGCTAATGGGGCGCGGCACGGTGGTTCTTTTCACGATCGTGGGGTGTGTGATTGCGCCTTATTTGGGCGATCCCCGGTTTGGTGGCATTTTCACCTATATTCAGGAGTTCCAAGGGTACATTTCGCCGGGAATTCTGGCGGTCTTTGTGTTTGGTTTTGCCGTCCCCCGGGTACCCAGCATCTGCGGGCCCATCGGTTTGTTCCTGAATCCGGTGCTCTACGGAATTCTGGCCTTTGCCCTGCCGAACATGGCCTTCCTCGACCGGATGGCGGTGACCTTCTTTGGGGTCTTGGCGGTCATGGGCATCATTACCGCCTTGGTGAAGTCCGAGGAGAAGCCGCTGCCCGCGAATGAACGCATTGATTTGACGCCGTCTCGCTCGGCCCGGGTTTTTGGGATTGCGGTGGTCGTTGCGACCGTGCTGCTCTACATTCGGTTCTGGTAGACCGTCGCTGATTCGGGTGTGCTAATCGCTTTGGCAGCAGGTGCTTTCGGGCGCGAGCAGGAAGTAGCGTGCTGCTTCGCGGGTATCAGGAGCGAAGAAATCCGTTGCGGTGATTTCGCATTCCGACCGCTTGTCCTGCTCGTCCTCTTCGAGGGCCTCCAGGAAGTAGTCGCCCCCGTCCGGCCAAGCCCCGGCATCCTCATCTCGCACACGGATCAGTTCCTCGTGCAGCATACGCACATCGTTCCATCGTCCCAGACAGTCCTGAACACCCTTGAGATGGGTTAGAAAGCCGGGCATGACCTCCGGGTAGTGCTGCGCGTGGATTTCACAGGCGTAGCGCAGTTTCTTGCAGCAAATCCGAAGCTGATGCAGACGCTCGTTACCGGATTTGCAGATCCATCGGTCGTAGGCCCCCCCGGCAGCCTCAAGTTGTTCTGCCAATCCCTCCCGCATCCTCGCCAGATGGCATTTGACCTGCGGATGGACGGATTGCAGGAGGTTTTCGCTTTGTTCAGCGAATTCAGGCGCTTCCACGAGTGCCAGGGCGGTTTCGCAGAGGGAATCCGATCCTTTCCTGCGGCGATTGATCTCATCCAGCAAGCCCCCCATGGTTTCCTGGGCATCGGGCAGGAGGTCTTTCCACTCCTGCAGGATTCGGGCCATGACATCCAGTTCGCGGGGACGTCCCAGTGCCCGGGTAATGCTGCGGACCTGGCGCTCGAACGGTTTGCGGGCACTTTTCCCGAGGAGGGGCTTGAATTCCTTGAGGGCGGCGCGCAGTCGGCGCGAGGCCACACGCATGTCGTGAACCCCGCTGACGCTTCCGGCCCGTAGCGGCTCAATATGCTGTCTCAAAACCTCGAGGCGTGCACGCAGGGATTCCCGGGCCGCCTCCGCACCGAGTTCACACGGTGGCAGCGAGTTGTCCTTGCCTTTGTGGCCGGGCATGGTTTCCACTACTTCGCGGACTCCGCTGCGGCTTCGATGGCCAACGCCATTTCCTTCACCTTCTTGATGTCCATTTTCCCCGTGCCAAGCACCGGGATGGCCTCAATGCGATGGAAGGAGCTGGGGCGTGGCCGCCACAGATTTGGCAGATCAGAATCGTCGATCTGTTTCAGGAGCTCTTCGAGCTGATCCGGTTCGAGGATGTGCAGCACCGCCAGACGTTCCCCTTTTTGGAGGTCGGGAATGCCCGCGAGCGCAAGACTCTGCTCGGTAAGGCCGAGCATGCCGTGGAATTGTTCCTCAAGCCGCGCGTGGGGCACCATCTCCCCCGCTATCTTGCTGAATCGCGCCAGGCGTCCCGTGATGGTGGTGAATCCGTCATCGCTGACGAAGCCCATATCGCCCGTGCAATACCATCCTTCCTTCATAACCTTTGCGGTACGCTCCGGTTCGTTGAGGTAGCCGGACATGACGTTCGGACCCTTCACGTACAGCAACCCGGTCTCGCCCCGAGGCAGGAATTCGCCGGTATCGGGATCCACTGTTCGAATGCTCTGGCCGGGAATGGGGCGGCCGATCGTGCCATGGCGCACTCCGGCCAGGTAGAAGCCCGGCGAAACGCGGTCCGGATGGTTCAGGGAAACGATAGGCGCCAGTTCCGTGGTGCCGTATCCTTCCATCGGCTCGACGCCAAACATGTTCTTGAAGGCCACGCGTATCCGTTCGGGCAGCTTTTCGGCACCGGTGACCACAAACTGCAGACTGGCCATTTGTTCAGGCGTGCAACGTCGCATGAATCCCTGCAGGAAGGTAGCAGTGGCGATCAGGTGGGTTCCTTTGAACTTTTCGATGAGCCCGCCGATAACTTTGGGTTCAAGGGGGTTGGGATGGTAAATCACGCCCAGCGGGGCCAGCAACGGGAACCAGATGGAGGCGGTGTATCCCATGGAATGGAAGAAGGGCAGGAACCCCACAATGCAGGAGGTGCGCTGGTGCGGAAAGTCTTCCGTGGCGGTTTCCACTTGGCTGATGATGTTGCGATGGGTCAGTACGATACCCTTCGGGTCGCCCTCGCTGCCGCTGGAGAAGATCACGGTGGCGGGATCATTTTCGGAATGAACGGTGGTGCCTAGGGTGCGTTCGATGAGCCAGATGGGTGAAAGTAGCGCCGACACCAAGGCCCAGATCTTGTCGCCGCCCGTGATCGATTTCTTGATGTCTTCCAGAAAGACCGGGGTGCCGGGCACTTCGATGGGGATGCGCTCCAGAAAAGCCCGTGCGGTGATGATATGCGTGATGCCGCAGCGTTCCGCACAGGAGCGCACGGTGGCGGCAGAGGTGGTGTAATTAAGGTTTACGGGGGTCTTGCCCAGCATGGTGAGGGCGAGATTGGCGAGCGCACCGCCCACGGTGGATGGAACCAGCAGGCCCACGGCCTCCTGTCCGCGAAGGATGGGGGCGAATTTCCGGGCGAAGATGAGGGTGCCCACCAAGACTTTGAACTGGGACATCGGCGGGGTCATGCCGTCCACCATGGCTTGGTGAAAGATGTTGCGCCGTGCCACCTTGATTTGGCCCCGGTGCAGCTGGGTGAACATATAGGGCTTGGAGCGGTGTGCATCAGTGTCGAGGCGCGCCACGGCGTCCCGCACGGTCCATCCGTCCGCATCTTTGGGGACAGCGGCGCCAATCCACACGAACAGCGGGAAACGTATCCATCCCAAACGATGCCAGATGATTTTGTCGCCCTCAAAGTCGAACATGACTTCCCACATGCGCGTTTGCGACATGGGGATAACAGGCACTTCGAGAGCATCCCCGGCGATTTTCCGGTAGTCGTCGAACCAGGGCAGCGGCAAGCCATCGGGCTCGATGAATTTTTCGCGGTTGATAATCACGATACCGCCGTGCTGGAAGACTTCGCGCATCTGCTGCATGACGTTGAGCAAATCTTCTGCTGAGGCCTTGCAGGGCACCGGGATGATGTGCATGACCCGTGCAATGCGTCCCATAAGCGGGCTGCGGAATATGTCATCCCGCATAACGAAATGGACTTCGCGGTCGATGGCTGAAAGCAGCACGAGCGACTCGATGAAGGAGCCGTGGTTGCCCACGAGGAGTGCGGGGCCGTGTTCCGGCAGATTTTCCCGGCCGTGGACCCTGAGACGGAACAGGGTTCCGTCCAGCAGCCAAAGGCCCGCGCGCACGAGCAGGATAGGCAGCCGCACGCTGATGTAGAGGCCAATGCCCGCGCTGAGTGCGGCCGTCACGAGGAAGATGTGATACGGGGTGAGTTTCATTTGAGCAAATCCTAAAAATAGAAGACCCGATGCTGCCGTGCCCAAGAAGGTGAGCACGTTGGTGGCGGCGATGATGCCGCCTTTCATGTTACCCGGGGCCAATTGTTGCACCTTGGCCGCCAGAGGGACATCGAATCCGCCGGCAAAGAAACCCAGCCCGAACGAGGCAAACAACAGGAAGCAGTAGTACGGTGTCGCTCCCGGAGCTTGGCCGGGGAGCAACGTGGCGGGCGCGCCGAAGAGCGGCGAGAGAATGAGAGCCTCGTACCATTCCTTGTGGATTGCCAGTAACAAACAAAACAAGGCCATACCGGCCGCGCAGAGCGGAACCAGGCCCGTTTCAATCTTCCCGCGCGACAGATACCCGGCACTCACCGCGCCGATACCGATTCCAAGGGCGAGACACGCCTGCAGGCCGCTGATGAGGGTCGTATTGCCCGCATAGCCCAGGGTGGTCTCTGTGAAGGTGATGAGAGTCTGCTGCAGGAGCGCGCCCGCAAACCAGAAATAGGTGTAGCCAATGACCACATTCAACAACACGCGTTCCTGCCAGATAACCCGGAAATAGGGGCCGGTACCATCCCACGGATTCCAAGGAATGCGCTGGGCGGGATTGGCCGCAGGGGGGCGTGTAATGAAATGCGCCATAACAAGGCCGCAGGCGGAGAAAAGCATCAGGACTCCAGCTCCCCAATAGATATGCCCCTTGAAATGGGCATAAATGGGCCCAGCCAGACCTGTGCCGGCGATGATGGCCACAATGGTACCCATTTGAAGAATACCATTGGCGGCGGACAGGCGGGATTCCGGCAGGATCTCGGGGAGGATGCCATACTTGGCCGGACTGAACAGGGCACTGTGCATGCTCATCAGAAAGAGAACGGCCCAGATCAAGGGTACATGGGCCCACCAGAAAGCCAGGCCACCCAAGGCCATGATAAACATTTCAAGATATTTGACGGAAAGTGCCACCCGCTGCTTGCTGAAACGGTCGGACAGGCTACCGAAAAGCGCGGGAAACAGGATGAAAGGAAGCGAAAACATAAGGGTCGCGAAGGCGGGGACGAAGGAATCCGGCTCAAAGCGACCCAAGATGAGATAGTGTTCCCCCCGGTCCCGGTACATGTCCATCAACGTGTAAATGATGAGGAATTTGTACAAGTTGTCGTTGAACGCGCCCTGAAACTGCGTCACGATAAGCGCCCAGAATCCGCGCGCATCGTAGTGGTCCCGAGAAAAGACGCCTCCCTTGGGGTCGGTCATATCCGGTCTGCTCCTTGACGTTGTTTCAACAAGGCATACCCCGCGGTTACTTGGTCCGCTGTCGGGCGTCTGGGCAAGGATAGCATCCCCGGAGTGCCACCTTCAAAGGGGCGTGCGATGATATTTTTCCTGGGGCGTACATCCGCCTGCACCGCGTGAAAATCCTTGGTATCTGTGGCCATCAGAGCATTCCCACTCAGTCCGTGTGGCGCACTTGCGAGCGAATGTGTTCAAGGTGCCCGATGAGTTCGCGGCATCGGGTGTCTGAAAACCCTTTGAGGGCCGCATGGATATCGCTGCGATACATCGGTTCCACCTTGTCCACCAGATCCAGCCCACGTTTGGTGAGCGTGACGTGATAAATGCGACGATTCCCCTCCACCGCGCTGCGGAGCACCAGTCCCTTTTCCTCCAGTTTGTCTAGCACCGAGGTGACGCTGGCCCGGGTCACCACCAACCGCTTGCTCAGTTCAGACTGGGTCCAGTCACGGGTTTTGTATTTGAGGGCAAAAAGTACATTGAACTGGGCCTCGGTCAATTCAAAGCGGCGGAAGAGGGCTGCACCTTTGAGGGACAACACATTCGCGGTGTGCACAATATTGAGCACCGCCTCATGCCGGATATCCTCCAGCGGGCGCTCCAACTGCAATTCTTTGTTTATCGACATCTGAGCCGCCATAGGTACTCCGTGTTTTCTATACCGTTCGATACGAAGAACACCCTCAGGAATGTTGGGCTGACCAACGTAACACCCCCTATTGTAAATGGCGTTATTGTTAGATGTCAATCGGTCAATTTTCGCCTGTCGCGCAGAATTTTCGGTTGCGAGGAAGTGGCTGGACGGGCAGGTGCTTTATGCCGCACGCGAGGAACGGCTGCTGCGGGCACGCAATTCACGCCAGCGTGTGAGCAGGGCCGTGGTGGCCTGGGCGATCACGGGGGCTTCCTGGGGCCAGCAAAAGCGTTTACGAACCTTCGTCACCAGCCGGTAGCTGAGGTAGGTGAAGGGGAAGGCCGCAAGCACATCCACCGTGTAATGACCGTGGGTGGCAAGAACACAACCGACCATACCCAAAGTCGTAAAGCCCAGATAGCAGCGCAGCCATTTTTCGCGGGCCAGCAGGAAAAGCAGGAAACATGTGGCGGTATGGCCGGAAAAGAACAAATCCTTGGTAAAGACGTTGTTCATACAGCTGTAAAGGAAAGGATCCCGCAGCGGGATTTTGGTCAATGGCGGATCCAGCGGGGTGATGCAAATGGTGACCACGCGGATGTATTGCACCACGAGAAATACTTGAAGAATGGCGAAGAATCGGCGCGGGTCACGTAAGGCGTGGAAGAGCCCGAGGAAGACCGCGCTGTAAAGTAGAACGAAGGTGGGCCAATCCATGTTGATCGGACGGAACAGGGGCAACAGTGGGTCGCTTAGCACCACGCCCTGACGATGCTGGACGATGGGGAAAACAGTCAAACACACGGCAGTCAATAGGAATATGCACAGAAGTGTCAGAGCAGCTTCAATCTTGAATGAACGAGTACGCCATGCTACGCGCCACAAATTCATGCTCGAAATACTCCTACAATACAAGAACCTCTAACCATTTCCTAACATCCTAAGGTGAAAATACCAGAAATCGAGTCATAAAGTCAACTGGGACAAGCACTTCATCTGATTTTCCTGCGCGAACTGGACGCACACCCCTTGATAACGCTCTTCCACGCCTCTGGTTGACGCACGAAGGTGCGCGGGAGAGAAATGGTGCCCCGAACAAGAATCGAACTTGTGTTTGCCGCTTAGGAGGCGGCCGTTCTATCCACTGAACTATCGGGGCACGCAACTGGACGTTCAAAGAGGCGTCAGCATACGGAAAAAGAAGCAAAAATTCAAGCGCGGTGATATATGTTGTTCATGCTTTAGCATGGATTCTGGCCTATTTATTGGCTGGGCGGTGCAGTGGCTGCCGCAATGGCTTTGTCCAGTTCCCCGAGGGTCTCGCGGATGTCCGGTTGGTCTGGTTTGATTTCCAGGGACTTGGCGTAGGCCGATCGGGCTTGGGGCAGGTTGCCGACCTGTCCGCAAATGGCACCCACGAAATTGAGCATATTGATGTTGGCGGGTTCAAGTTTCAGTACACGTTCCGCCGCGAGCAGTGTGTCAATGGGGCGACCAGCCCGATAGGTCAGGCGGCAGTAGGCCTTGTGGTTTTCCAAGGTATCCTCGACTTTACTCCAGCGGTCAAAATCCGCCAGGACGGGCCGAAGGCGAACCCGGAGCGGCACGTCAAAGTCTTTGGCGGCTTCCCCCAGCGCGTCGATTTCCTGCGAACCCGCCGCCAGATTCCCGGCCTGTATGCTTGTGAGGGCATGGCCGATGTGCGCCGCAGTGTCATCTGGCTGCAAGGCCAGCGCGGCTTCGTACTGTTGCCGGGCTAGGGCGTACAGGGCTTGGTCAAAGTAGATGTCCCCCAAGCTATTGTGGGTTCGCACGGCTTCCGGGGCGGTTCCGTCCAGTTCGAGGGCCTTCTTGAGTGCGGGGACGGCATCGCGTTTCAGGGCGGTGCCGCACATGAAGGCGACCTGTCCGTATTCGCGCCAGAGGGCTGCGCGATTGGGTTCAAGCGCGGTGGAGCCTTTGAGTACTTCGGCTGCCCAGTCGTAGTCCCCACGGGTTTGGAGCGCAACCACGTATTCGGCGCGCACGGCCGGGTCTGTCGAGGTTCCGGCTCCGGCCTCGCGAAAAAGGTTGACTGCCTTAGACAAAGCCTGCCGGGCCTTGTCGTTTTGTTCTTGTGTGGCCTTGGCGTCCCCTTGGGTTTCCGCCTCGCTCTGCGCTTGTTTGGCGGAGCCGTATTCGGCCCATTGGGCCCGCGCTGCATCCAAGGGGGAGGCCTGCGCACTGCTGACATGGGCAGCCCATGCCAGCATGATGGAAAAAAGAAGTTG
>CAIZGN010000069.1 GCA_903932505.1 Candidatus Hydrogenedentota bacterium | reverse complement strand
GTTTTTTTGAAAATCAAAGGTCTCGTTTGACAACACCTTCCACGGCCCGGAAACGAGAATCCAGTCGATTCGCCCACCAGTCGGGTCAACCTTTTCAAAATTGCAAAAGGTGCCCTGCGGCCCTTTCACTTCCTTGGCCTCTTTGCGCGTGTCCTTGTATCCGGCTTCGGTCAACACCTTCCACGGTCGACTTTCTTCCGCCGAAGCGTTGAAATCACCCGTAACCACCACCGGGGTTTCCGTACCCCAAGCCACGGCCTTCCTCGCGATAAGTCCGGCCCCTTGTGCCCGTGCCTCTTCGCCCCGGTGATCCAGGTGCGTATTCACATGACAGAACTGGGCACCGGACTGCGGATGGTAAAAGCGAACCCATGAAGCGATGCGGGGGAGACTGGAATCCCAGGATTTTGATCCGGGTACATCCGGTTGCTCCGAAAGCCAATAGTGCCCGGACGTCAGCGGCACGAGAATGTCCTTCTTGTAGAAAATCGCCGTCATCTCGCCCGTGCCGTCCACATCGCGCCCGATCCCAATCCAGCGGTAAGCGGGGAGTTGTTGCACAATGTAGTCCGCCTGAAAATCCAAGCACTCCTGAGTGCCTAAGACATCCGGGGCAGCGGTGCGAATCGCATCCACCAACAGGTCCTTGCGGTGTTCCCAGGCGTTGTCACCATCCTTGGCCGTACCAAAGCGCACATTGAAGGACATCACCGTCAGGTTCACGTCCGCAAACGCCGGTGTGGCCGCCAGCACGCCCAATCCGATCATCAACATCGACAATCTCATCCTTGCTTCCTTTTCTTTTCTTGAGCCCCGTCGCGGTGCTCAATAAAACAACATCCGGGGCACATCGCAAAGAGGCGGCGCTGGCAGTCCTGCCGAAAGCGCCGCAATTTTTCGCCGTTCCAGATAGCCTTCAGCGATTGCTCGCGGATGTTGCCCGCCCGAAGTATCCAGCACGGGTACACGTCGCCGGTACGGCCCACAAAGGCCGTGTTCCACGCATTTCTGCACTCGAATTGACGCAGATCCAGCCCCGAATCGTAATAGTCCAGAAGGCTTTCCCGGGGCATGCGTGGCAGGCGGATTTCGATCCCCGCAGCCTTGCTTGCCGCCAGGGCGGCGTCCAGTCCCGCCGCCAGACGAGCCCGGGCGATGCGTGGAAACACCACCTCGCCGGGAGAATACTGCTTCGGATCGCGCTCGCCCAGTTCCGGCAACTCGAACATCCGGGTCTCGGTCACGAGATTCCAGGTATCGACCCCGGCTTCCTTCAGCACGGCCGGCATTTTTTCAAGCTCATCGACGCTGTCCGATTGAAGTACGGTCGTGACGTGAATAAGCGGACAAGCCTTCTTGAGCTGTTCGCGCAGCGAACGCACCCGCCGAACCCCCGACATGGAACGCTCAAACGCCCCGTCCAGTCGCCGGATGGCATCGTGTGTTTCCGGTGGGCCTTCAATGGAGGTTCCGACGAAGTTGAGGCCCATGCCGCCAATGCGCTTGGGCGCAAGCCGCACGCAAGCCTCCGCCCGCTCCTCATTGAGCAGCGTGGCATTGGAAATGAAGTGGGTGCGCGCCCGCGAGCTTGCCAGTTCGAGTAATTCCAGGAAATCTTTTCGCACCCAGGGTTCGCCCCCGGTAAACGTGATCAGGCTGAAACGGTGCACCTGCCCAATAACCTGACGCCACTCTTCCGTGGTCAGCTCGCCCTCCTTCTGCTCTTGGGGCGGGGCTTTTTCGAGCCACTCGATGTACTGGCACATCTTGCAGCGCAGGTTGCAGCGGCGCGTCACTTCGAAATAGTAGTGCCACGCTGGAAATGCGTACCCGTTCTTGAAATAATGGTAGGGCAGGGCGCTGTACAGCCGTGTGGCCCACTGATACGCCCCGGCAATGCCGAGGCGGTGTTGGTTTGTTTGTTCGTCCATGGCGACCATTGTACCTTCTTTGTGCCCACGGTGAAAGTCCCCGCGAGCCTGTATCTTCGGCAACCTCGGGTTTGCGGCGGAATATTCCCGTCTTGGCAAGCGTATTGTATGGAAACTAGGCACCAAACAGGGGTGGGGATGAAATTCCAATGAGCAAAACGACGATATACGTATGCAACGGGAAAAATTGCAAGGAAGACGACTCCAAGAAGACCCGAAATGCCTTTCGGAATCTCGTGGAGGAGCAGGGACTTGACAATAAAATCCTCGTGGACAGCTGCAACTGCATGGGAAAATGCGGAAAAGGCCCCGTGGTTCGTGTGGAACCGGTCGGTCTCCGGGCCAAGTACATCGCCCCGAAAAAGTGTTCCGCTTTCCTTGAATCCCTGCTTGCAGGCACCCTGGAAAAAGAATTCGACGCGAAAAAGAAGAAGGACTAGACCGCGTCTCTAATCCGTTTCGCATGCTTCCGCACTCATCGGGGGGGGGAGTACGTGGGCAACCGCAAGTTGTCCCGCTCTGGCGGCTTGGGGTATAACTAAGCACCACGATGACTGGAACCTCGGTTTGGTGCGCCTCGCCCTCAAGGAAAGGGGCGCACGCTGACCATGGTGCGGCGGAAAACCCGTGAAATGGATTGGGAGACTTCTATGCGATACGTCCTGATTGGGATTGTGCTGGTCGCGCTGATAAGTGGTTGCGCCACACCGGGCGGGGACGGTAATACCGGGACGGAGACCAAAACCAAAGCGAAGGCAGCCGATACCAAAGGTGTCGAGCATTCCTCCGCAGGCACCTTGGAAGTTCCCATGAAATTGGACGGTGCCCCCGCCGGCACCCTCGAAATCGACGTCACCAATGTGCTTGGCAAGAACCTTCCGGCCCGTGTAGACCTGCAGGACACCCCGGGCCATGTCGCCTTCCGCATTTACACCCCCGAGGGCCAGAAAACCGCAGAAGCACCCGCCGGTAAGTTTAAGGCCTACACCTACGCCTATGAATCCGATGTTCCCATTCTGGCCGATGCCCGCGACATCGAAATTAAGCAAGGACAAGCCGCCTATGTGGCGGTCAATGTAATCGAGGGCAGCGGGGGAAAGCTGGCGCTGGTGGATTTTGATTTCGACGGCGACTATGCCTTGGATCGTGTCGAGATAGAGTGTGGCACCAAGGCGGACGACCCCGCCTCAGTGCCTGGAAAAGCGGTTCTGCCCGCCGAAAACCGGGTTCTGGCCGAAGGTCGCCGCTGGTACAAGGGCGAATTGTCCGCGCAATCCAATTACGGGGCCGGAAAAGAGAGCGTAAAGCAACTGGTGGCCCGCGCCGAAGCCGCCGGACTCGATTTTCTCGCCATTACCGATCGCAACACCTTGGGGTCCATCTTTGACCCCGATTTTCGCTCCGATAAGGTGGTATTGATCCCGTCCCTAGCTTGGGGAAACGATGGCATGGGCGATGCGCTCATCTATGGCCCCAGAACCGCCCCGGAGGCCCCGGAGAGTGTGTATCAGGCCCAGTCCGAATGTCTGCGGGTGCAGGCGCAGGGCGGTGTCTTTGCCGTCTCCCATCCATGTTCCGCCGACCATCCGTGGAAGTGGGGGCTGAGCTACGTCAATGCCATCCAAGCTTGGTACGGCGATTGGGGAACACCGCCGCCCCTCAAGCTCGAATCGCTCGAGGAAGCGATGAAGGTGCGCGGTACCGATGGAAAACTGCTATACACCCTGGCCGCTGCGGCGGCACTGGACACCGGCAAGGTCGTGATGGAAGTGGGGACAGGCCAGAGCAGTGATGCGCCTCCCCAAGAGACCCCGGCGGACACTGCCGCCCCCGCCGCAGGAAAGGTCGTGGAGCTTCCCGTGCAGGGGGTCTCCGCGAACATGCAGAACACCTATTTCTGGGATCTCGAGTTGGTGCGCGGTCTCATGGCTTGCGGTATCGCAGGCACCGGCACCGCTGCGCCGGGAACACCCATGGCGCGCCCCGTGACCTACATTCAGGCCGAGTCCAAGTCGCTCCCTGCAATTCTGGAAGGCTTGCGGCAGGGTCGCACCGTGATGGCGAGCGCGCCGGATGGCGTTTTTGTGGATATGGTCGCGGACGTGATGCTGGATGGAAAAATCGACGCCCGTATCGGCGATGTCATTCCACTGCACAAAGACGTGCGTTTTCTGGTGCAGGTTACCAATGGCCAGGGCAAAAAGCTCAGGATTCTCCACAATGGACGCCCCATACAGACCAAAATCATTGACCGGAATGATTTTTCCTGGCCCGTGAAACAATGCCCGGATGCGGCATGCTCCTATCGCGCCTGTGTTATTGGTAATCCGCCACAGTCGGGCAAGAACCCCATGCCGGTCGAAGTCTTTGCCATGACCAGTCCGATTTATGCACAGGATCTCACGCTGGACATCATGCAGGACAAAGTCCACAAAATGGTCGATGTAAAGGCGATGGGCGCGCCCATCGCGCAACCCTAGACCAGAAACTCCGGAGCGGCATTTTCCACCTGCTTCTGCACGGCGGCGATGACGGTGTCCAGAATGCCCTCCAAGTCCGTCTTGGGCTCGTAGCCGATGGCCTTGCGGATCTTCTCCAAACACGGCATGCGGTGTCGCATATCCTCGTATCCCGGGCCATAAACCCGCTCATAGGGGATATAGCGGATTTCGGAGTGGCTGTGCGTGCGGTCAATAATGCGCTGGGCGAGTTCTTCCATCGAGATGCGCGTGGTGTTCCCGATGTTATACACCTCGCCATTCACGGCCGACGAATCCATCAGCGCCACAAGGGCGGGCACCACATCCCCCACATAAGTGAAACACCGCGTCTGGTGCCCGTCACCGAAAACGGTCAAAGGTTCACCCATCAGCGCTTGCCGCACAAAAGTGGGGATTACCATGCCGTATCGCCCGGTCTGGCGGGGTCCCACCGTGTTGAACAAACGTACCAGCACCACCGGGTGTCGTTTTTCCTTCCAGTAGGCCAAGGCCAGAAATTCGTCTATTTCTTTCGAGGCTGCATAGCACCAGCGGTGCCGGTGGGTGGGCCCGATCACGCGGTCATCATCTTCCTGAAAGATTTCCTTGGAACCCTTCCCGTAGACTTCGCTTGTCGAGGTGATTAGCAGTTTGCGTCGGTAACGGCAGGTTTCCTCAAGAATGACCTCTGTGCCCCGAATATTGTTTACGATCGTCCGGATGGGCTCATTCACCACCAATTGCACACCCACCGTGGCGGCCAAGTGGTACACCACATCGACATCACGCACCATCTCGCGCACGATTTCCTGATTCAGGCAGGAATCGATGATGCACTCGATTTCCGGCAGGTGCTCGATATTTTCAAATCGCCCCGTGCTCAGATCATCGAGCACAAAAACCTTGTCGCCTCGGTTTACAAGCGCTTCACAAAGATGCGAACCAATAAATCCAGCACCACCCGTCACCAACGCACGCATAAGTCTCTCCTGATTGCCGCCACCCCGACCAAAGCCATGTGAACCGACTCGCAGTATACCGGACGAGGGATGAGAAACGCCATTCACCACGTCATCTCGAGCAAAGCGAGAGATCTTAAACCCCGAAACTGCCCCCAATAAGCACCTCAGCGAATACCCTCACAACTCGACAAAAACGCCGAGTTCCACCACCTGATTGGCTGGAATATCGAGGAAAGCAGTGACGCCCTCGGCATTTTTCGCCATGATGGAGAACAGCAACCGCCGCCAACGGGCCATGCTGGGAATGCGCGACATCCGGATATTTTCCCGGCCCAAGAAATACCCCACGTTGATGGTGCTCAGGTCAATGCCATGTTCCCGGCAGGGCGCATACAGATCCCGTATGGATGGGGATTCCATGAAGCCATAGCGGGCTTTGATCCCGTGAAAACCCTGTTGAAGATCATGGATTTCAAGGCGTTCCGATTCCGAGACGTGCGCCACCTCCTCGAAAAGCACGGTCAACAGCACGTTCTTCTCGTGCAGCACAAGATTATGTTTGATGTTATGCAGCAAGGCCACAGGTGTCGTTTCCCAATTGCCCGACAGAAAGACGGCCACTCCGGGAACCCGCACGATATCCTTGGAGTGTTCCAGCGACTGGATGAAAAGATCCAAGGGAAGGCGTTGTGCGCGGAAACGCTCACCCACCAGCGCGCGACCGTGCATCCACGTGGTCATCACGGCAAATATGCCCGAAGCCAGCACCAACGGGAACCAACCGCCCGCCGGTATTTTGAGGCAGGTGGCCCCAAAATAGGAAAGATCCGACACCAGCAGGATACCGATTCCCCCATAGGCTAGGAACGGGTTAACCTTCCAGACCTTACGCATGTAGATCAGCAGCAGAATCGATGAAATAACGTTGGTACCCGTAACCGCCACGCCGTAGGCCCCCGCGAGACTGGTCGAGTCCTTGAAGGCCAGCGCCAGTCCCAGCGTGAGCACAAACAAAAGCCAATTGACGGTCGGGACGTAAATCTGCCCGATACTCAGCTCGGAGGTATGCTGAATCTTGAGGCGGGGGAGGTATCCCAGCAATACCGCCTGCCTGCTCAGGGAAAATGCGCCGGAAATCAAAGCCTGAGAGGCGATCACGGTGGCCGCAGTGGCCAGAATGACCATCGGGATGACCGCCCATCCGGGCGCCAGATAATAGAACGGGTTCTCCCGGGCTTGGGCAAGATCACTCGCCGTCAATATCGCCGCACCCTGCCCGAAGTAGTTCAGCAGCACCCCGGGCATGGCAATGAAATACCAGCCAAATTGAATCGGTTTGCGACCGAAATGCCCCAAATCCGCATATAGCGCCTCGCCACCGGTAATGGCCAGCACCACCGACCCCAAGATGGCAAAGCCCTTGAAATGATTGTGCAGAAAGAAATGAACCGCATGCCATGGATTGATGGCACCCAGAATCTGGGGATGGGCGAAGATGTTGACCAAGCCCAACAGGCCGATCGACAGAAACCACAACAGCATGATAGGCCCATTGAACGCACCGATTCGCGCCGTTCCGTGCCGCTGCACCAAAAACAGGGCTGTTAATATGATGACGCTCAGGGGAAGCACATAGGGTTTCAGCGCAGGGGTGGCCGTGTCCAGACCTTCCACGGCGCTCAGCACTGAAATGGCCGGGGTAATCACGCTGTCGCCATAGAGCAACGCTGTGCCAAACAAGCCCAGTACGAGGATGAACTTCGCTGTGCGGGTACTGCGATCCTTGAATCCCGACAGGGCCAAGGTCATGAGCGAAAGCACACCACCTTCACCCCGGTTGTCCGCATGGAGGATCAGCGCCGCATATTTCCCGGAGATCACCAGGGCCAGCGTCCAGAACACGAGCGAGAGTACCCCGTACACATTGGGTTCGTTGGGCTCGAGCACATGCGAGAAGCATTCGCGCACGGCGTACAGGGGACTCGTGCCCAGATCGCCATACACAACGCCGAGCGCACCCACCACCAGAAGGGAAAACGGCTGAGCAGAATGCTTTGATTGCGTGTTGGTTTCCATTTAAGTGCGTAAGCCTACAAGATTGCTCCCGCTCGATACAACTATTTCACTCGAATAGGCATGGAGCCTGGAATGCCGAAAACAGGTCGCGCTTGCCGGACTATTTTCGGGCCTGCCGCTCGTAGAGGGCGAGAGACTGGGGGAGATGCTCCTGAAGTCGCTGTATCCGCGTGGTGGGATCGGGGTGGGTGGAGAGGAACTGCGGGGGGCGTGGCCCACCGGAGGAGGCCATTCGTTGCCACAGCGGAATGGCTGCGCGCGGGTCATACCCCCCCATGGCCGCCAGATCCAAGCCGATCCAATCGGCCTCATTCTCGTGCAATCGGCTGTAGGGCAAGAGAACGCCCACTTGCGACCCGATTCCGTACAACTGCTGTATCACCGTTCTCATGTGGGCGGATTTGTTGGCAGTCGCCGCACTGGCCAATTCGGCGAGACCTTGTTGCGCCAGTGCCTGACTCATCCGCTCATTGCCATGCTTAGCCACGGCATGGGCAATTTCGTGCCCGATTACCACCGCCAGGGCGTCCTCGTTTTGCGCGATAGGCAGAAGGCCGGTGTAGACCGCCACTTTTCCGCCGGGCATGCACCACGCGTTGACGGTTTGCGGGTCGTCGATGAGGTTGAACTCCCAGGCAAAACCCGGATCAGGCACCCCGCGTTCAGACAGATAGCGCTGGGTGGCCTGCGCCAGCCGGGCACCCACCCGCTGCACAAGATCCGCTTCCTTCCCTTCCGACAGTATCTTGGACTCCGCCAGTGTTTGCCGGTAACTGTCCATCGCCAGAGAATTAACCTGCGCGTCCGGGATAAGCAAGAGCTGTGGTCGCTGCGTCAGTTGCGTGGTCGTGCATCCGACTGCAAGGAGCACCATAAGGGAAAAGACGGCTACAAAACGGCTGGGCATGCTTCCGTGTGAGATTCCGTCACCCGGACGTAAGTCAGAAGTCGAACAATATCAACCACATAAGGATTCAATAATGAAGGTTCCCACCTATTTTCCCACCTGCGAACACGAAAATGCGCACGAAACGCCAACCG
>CAIZGN010000068.1 GCA_903932505.1 Candidatus Hydrogenedentota bacterium | reverse complement strand
ACCCAGCTGGGCAACCAGGGCCATTCCTCCGAACAAATCCGCCAACTCAAGGAGTGGGTGGAGGACGGGGCCATCGGCGATATCCGCGAAGTACACGCCTGGAGCGACCGTCCGGTCGGCGGCGACCCTTGGTCGACCTTCCCCGTCATGAAGCGCCCCGAAGAGACACTACCGGTGCCACAGACCCTGGACTGGGATCTCTGGCTGGGCCCGGCTGCCTATCGACCCTATCATCCCATCTATCATCCCCTCACATGGCGCGGCTGGTGGGACTTTGGTACCGGCCCCTTGGGTGACATGGGCTGTCACATCCTCGATCCCGCATTCTGGGCCTTAGACCTCGCCGCACCGACCAGTGTTGAGGCGACCAGTACCCACTGGGAACGGGGAATTCAGGAGGAAACCTTCCCGCGAGCCTCCATTGTGCGCTACCAATTCCCCGAACGTGGCAAGATGCCGTCATTGAGCCTGACGTGGTATGACGGTCGCATCCTGCCGCCCATTCCCCGCGATTTTGGGCCCAACCAGCGATTTGAGAGCAATGGCGCGGTACTCGTGGGCGACAAAGGCACAATTCTGCACGGCTCACACGGCGCAGGCAAGCTTCGCCTCCTGCCCGAGAAACGAATGCAGGCGTACAAACAGCCCGCCAAGACCATTCCGCGTGTCCAAGGGAGTCACGAACAGGACTGGATTCGCGCCTGCAAGGATGGCCGTCCGGCCAGCTCCAGTTTCGAATATGGCGCATCACTCACGGAAATGGTTCTGCTGGGTGTCTTGGCCATGCGACTAAAAGATCGAAAACTGCTCTGGGACGCCGCGAACATGCGCTTCACGAATGATGACGACGCGACAAAACTGCTGAATACTCCGTATCGCGAGGGCTGGTTCTTGGGGACGGTCTTATAGGGTCTCAAATTTCAAGCGCAGACCTTGATTCGAGAGTCGCCATAAGTATTTTATTATAAATAACTTATGGCGATTCTTCGTGTGCCCTGCCCTTACCCCTGCCCGCCAGGCAAATGTCATCGATATTTTACCGACCAACGCTCAAGTTTACCCCTCAATATGCCGATGATCGGAGAGGATGGACTGTGGAGGATCTTCACAGATACCGGTCGCCAAGGATGGCAGCCTTGAGGGTTGCCACCGGAACGCATCGGGCCATCCAAGACAGGAGTGCTATTATGGCCGGATTTACAGCAGGTGGTTTGATTAGTGGATTGGACTCCAATTCCATTATCAGTCAGCTCATGGCGATCGAGCGTCAACCCATCACGCGCATGAACACGCAGATTAGCGCGCTCAAAAGTCAGCAGCAGGCGGTACGGGATGTCCGCACCCAACTCATGACCCTGCGCAACCGCGCGCAGGATTTTCGGCTCAACAACATATTCTCCTCATTTCAGACATCAACCAGCGATGCGTCTGTGGCAACGGCCACCGCAAGCTCCTCAAATCCGGTGACCGGCACATTTGACCTCAACGTGACCCAACTGGCAACCGCCACGGCGGCCACAAGCAGTTCGGTGTTGGGTGCGGTCATTAATCCGGCCGCGAGCCTGAGTGCCAGCGGTATCACCACCAGCATTCAGGACGGCTCCTTCTCCATCAACGGCACGCAATTCACCTTAGCTGCGGGCACCCAAACCCTCAACCAGGTTCTAACCGCCATCAACTCCAGTGCGGCGGGGGTCACGGCCACCTATGACGCCGTCAGCGACAAAGTCACCATTGCCAACACCGCACCGGGCAACGTGTCGGTCATCAACTTCGGTGCTTCCGCCGATACAAGCAATTTTCTGTCCGTGCTAGGCGTCAAAGGCTCCACGCAGTCGACCAATGGCTCCGGTTCCACCTCGGTAACCAGTTCAAGCCACTTGGGCGCGCTCAGTCCCAGCGTCAAGCTCAACACCCTTAACTTTGCATCGGGGGCGGTTACCTCGGAAAGCTTCACCATTAACGGGGTCACCATCAGCGTTGACCCGACCACCGACAGTATGTCGGATGTCATCGGTCGTATCAATGCATCCGATGCAGGCGTCACGGCAAGTTTCGATACCACCACCGACGGCGTGCGCATTGTGTCAAAGACGCTCGGTAGCCGTACCGTCAATTTTGGCGCGGGCGGCACGAACAACTTCCTCAAGGTCACGCATCTCGACGATGCCACGCAGACGGCGGGCAAAGACGCCCAATTCACCGTGAACGGCGGTGCGGCTCAAACCCGAAACAGCAATGAATTCAGTGATGCCATCGCCGGCGTTACGGTTCGCCTGTTGAGTGTTGGAACGAGCACCCTATCCATTAATTCAGATGACACGGCCATTATCGAGAGCGTCAAGAAGTTCCTGGACGAGTTCAACACAACGACGGACAAATTGCGCGCGGCAACCGCCACCGGCGGAGACTTGAAAAGCGACAGCAGCATATCGACCGTCGAATCCTATCTGCGCTCGAACGTGTTCGCGAATGTCTCCGGAGTTTCCGGAACCTTCAAGAACCTCATCGATATCGGCATCAGCACCGGCCAAGACTTTAATTCCTCCACCACGCCAAAACTGGAACTGGACGAGGAAAAATTCAGGAAAGCCCTTCTTGATGACCGCACAAACGTACAGGATCTTTTCGCCAATACCGGAAAGACGGGAATAGGGGACTTGCTGTATGATTATCTGGACACGGCGGTCGGCACCACCGGCTTCCTGAATGAGCGCTCAAAGGCCAACGGGACCATTGATCGACAGGTTCAGGAAGTGAACGACCGGATCACGAGTATGGAGAGCCGTCTCGTCCTGCGGGAAAGCCGCCTGCGCCAGCAATTCACCCAGTTGGAACAAATGTCCGCCGGCTTCCAGAACCAAGCCTCCGCCATCAGTCGCTTAAGTACGATACGCTAATACCAAGAGGAGCTTTCGCCATGTCCGCTTCAGCCACGGCCCGAATGGGTGCGTACACGAAGGTCGACGTCGAAACGGCGTCACAGGGGAAACTGATCGTGATGCTTTTCAACGGTGCTATCAAGCGGGCTGAGGAGGCAAGGCGTCAATTGGAGAAAGGCTCCAAGCAGGAAGCGCATAACAACCTCATTCGCGCTCAGGACATCATCGCGGAGTTGCGTGCAGCCCTTGATATGAAAACGGGCGATGTCGCCAGCAATTTGGACCGCCTCTACGAGTATTTCCAGCATCTGCTGGTGCAGGCCAACATCCGAAAATCCACCGAACCACTCGATGAATGCATCGAATTGATGACCTCCATCCGCGACACTTGGCAGGAGGTCTTTGAAAAGGTGGCACGGGAAGCACCCTCCAAGAAGGTGCCCCTCATCGATCCGCACGGGGCCACCGTACTCAATATCGAGGGCTGAGTTCCTATTCGCTCTGCGTCAACCGCTTGCGCTCTTCCCCAGCCAGAAGCGCGTGGCTATCCTTGAGGATTTCCGGAATCACGGAGGCATGCGGCGAATTCTTCAAGCACTCACTGAGGTCAAGTGAAGCAACTTCCCCCGCCTGTTTGCCCGGAAACCACGTCCCGGCATTACCCAGCAGGTTGTAGCGCATCTTTCCAAATTCGACCATGTCGAAGGCCTTGGCAAGGTTATACAATCGCAAGATCCACGGAATATTGATGTGCCCCGGGGTTTCGTGCCACGCGGGCAGGCCTTGCGCCCAAGTCTTCGTCCACGCCACGCCAAGCGCCTCTTCCATCGCTGACTGCAATTTCGGCAGGATCGGCGAAATCGATTCCGTCGCTTTGCCCGACAACGTCGCCGTTTCCATGTGCGCGTCAAAATCGCTCGCCTTGCTCACGCCGCAGCTCAGCGTGTGGATTGCAGGGTGGGACAGGCAGAAGAGTCCATTGAACACCATCGGATGCAAGGGGGCGCACAGCTCCATCATCTTCGGCGTGGGTTGATAAAGCATGCCGCCCTTGTCATTCGGACTGATGATGAACACGCCCATTCCACGACGGGTCGCCTCCTCAATGACCGGCGCGTTGTCTTGGAAAATGTAGTAGTAGTGCAGATTGATGTACTCGAAGGCACCGGTCTTCACCGCCTTTAGCAGGATGTCCACCGGACCATGGGTCGCGAATCCGATATGACGAATCCGACCCTCCGCCTTCCAGCGAAGTGCCGTCTCCATGCAGGCCTCTGAAGCGTCCAGCGAGGCCTGATCATTGATGCCGTGCATGGAAAACAGGTCGAGGTAATCCGCCTTCAACAGGGACATCGATTTCTCGAAGTCATCCACGAAGCGCGGGACATCCATCAAGGGTTCGACCTTCGTCTGAAGCACATAGGAGTCGCGTTTCAACTTGGGCAGAACCTTCCCCAGTTGTTCCTCGCTGCTTCCATAACCGCGCGCGGTTTCAATATGGTTCACGCCCAGTTCAAGCGCCCGCCGCACACAGGTTTCCACATTTTGGTCGCTCTCGGCCGGGATCGGCTCTGTGACGTTCCAACCATGCTGAAAACGCATTCCCCCGCAACTGATCACAGGCAGATCCAACCCTGTCTTCCCAAACCTCCGGTATTCCATGACTGCTCCTTCGATAAATCCACCAAGTGCCCGTTATGGGGCTATTGCTATGCATCTCAAAAGCGAGAAGCACCGGTCTAATACACCGGTCACACCTTCTAACGTTCTTCGAGCGTTCTTAATTCCACATCCGTCTTTCGCAGTAAATTGGCAATCGCAAGCGCGAGCCGGGCGAAGAACTTCGTACTCACGGCTTTATTGTTCGACTGGATCTGCTCGTCAAAGAGCGAACGGGACAACACAAAGAGGTCGGTGCGCACTTTGGCCTCCACATCGGCCGAACGCATGCCGCGATCCAGAAATGACAATTCGCCAAAGAAATCACCCCGCCCGAAGGTCGCCAGATGGTGTCGCTTTCCGCCTTCCAGCGGAAGCAAGACGTTCACCGCACCCCGTCGGATAAAAAACATCTCATCGCCCGTTTCGCCGTGCCCGAAGACCTTTTCGCCCGCCTCGACCCGACGTTCCCGCATGCAATCCCCCAGCACCTGCAAGGTGCTTTCATCAAAACCGCGAAACAGGTCGATGTTCGCAATTTCAAGCCGTGTCTCCTTGTCTTTTATGGGCGCGTCCGCCGCTTCCAGAATCTGGTCTTCCATCCATTCCAGCGCACTGTCGAGCGTCTCCGAAACCATCACGCCGGTTCCGGCAATCACCACCCCCAACTGGGCCAGGTAATACTCGAAATCGCGTTGATCGAGCAGGGCGGATGGCATGCCGCTGAATAGAAGACGTCCGCCACGCTCCGCGAGCATTTCACGCATCTGCTCCAGAAGATGGGCCGCCGTGTAGTCCATCGACTGAACACGGCGCATATCAAGCAGCAGGAAGCGGGCGGTGCGCAGATCCGGCTCCAATTGCGAGAAAAGCTGGTCCGTGGTGCCAAAGAAAAGATTGCCCTGAAGCTCACAGAACACGCCTTCGCCACCGTGCGCCACCAGAATTTTTCGTTCCTCGTCCAATCGCCGCGTTTTCGAGGATACCTCGTGCAGATACCGCTTTTGACGAATGACCGAAACGCGCATCTGATCCCGAATAAACAGCAGGATGGAGAGGATGACGCCAACGCCCGAGGCCGCGATAAGGTCGAACCACACCGCCACCGCGACCACCCCCAGAATAACCGCCAGGTCGAACTTGGCCCCGGGATGTCGCCACAACCGGAACATGCTCTTGTCGAACATCCGCCAAGCCACCATGAGCAAAATACCGGCCAACGCTCCGATGGGCAACCATGCTATAAAGCGAGAAAGCAGGAGCAAGGTCAGGACAACGAATACCCCCTCGAAAAAGCCCGAACGCCGGGTGCGTCCACCGCTTGTCAGGTTCACCAAGGTGGCACCCATGGTTCCAGCACCCGGAACACCCCCGGTCAGGCACGCCGACAGATTGCCGAGCCCCTGCCCGATGAGTTCACGATTGGAGTGGTGGCGGCTGTGTGTCAGTGCGTCCAACACCACGCAGGTTTTGAGCGTGTCGATCGACAGCAGCAGAGAAAGGGTAAGCGCGGGCACGAGAACCATCTGCAGCGTTGACAGATTGACAGCCCAGAGATCCTTGATGCGACTACCCACGGCACCGAGAAACGTGCCGGAAGTCTGGATGGAACCGACGATGAGGGTATTTCCCTCCAGTTTTAAAAGCTCGGGATAGAGGAAAGCAAGACCGAAGTACGCGATGAGACCGCCGACAAGCCCCAAAATCGCGGCCGGCGCTTTCTTCGTAAAGCGTGGCGCAAAGCCCATGACCAGCATGGTGACCACCCCCGCCGCGAGTCCCTGCCATTTCCACAAACCGGGCGAGAACAAACCCATCAGCAGCGGGGTGTCCTTGGGAAAGCCAAACAGTTTCGGCAATTGCCCAAGGGCAATCAGGAGTCCTACGCCGGAGAGATAACCGCTCACCACCGGATAGGGGATAAACTT
>CAIZGN010000067.1 GCA_903932505.1 Candidatus Hydrogenedentota bacterium | reverse complement strand
CTTGCCGCCGTCAGGCCCGTCTGCGTCGCGGCTATAAAGCGCGAGGGCATCGCCTTGATCCGCAAGGCACGGGCCGCAGACTGATTGCCGGCATCGACCAGCAATTGCAGACGCGAGCGCCTCGACGAGGCGAGCGCCATTTCGGCCAAGGCGAAAAAACCGCAAATCAGAATGAGCAGAACAAGAACGGCAAGAGAGTTCATTCACGGCGTCCGGAATGCTGGTGAATGTGTCAAGTATCTCACTTTCACCAGACTGCTCAACGCGTATGCAGCAATTCCTGCCGAAAACCGGCCCCTGGGTTCGACAGTGCGTGAGCGTGTCATCGCGGTGTCTCCGAGCCCAGCCAGGCCGATCAACTGCTGACCGTCAATTAGAAGCAGCCCCTGGCGCTGGCCGACATCCAAGTTCCGGACCACCTCATCCTAGCAGGCGGTTCAGCTCTTTCGTTTGCTCGGCGAAGTACTCTTTGAACTTCATGTCTTCCTGAAGCAGGTGATCCACCAAGAGCTGCTTTACCCGCAGCCCATTCATTGCCCATACGAAACTTAGCTCGCCTTCGCGGAATTTCGCAGTCAGGCGGGTGAATTGATCAATGAGCTCTTCGTGCTTCCGTGCATGATCTGCGGCCTGTGGATACTGGCGGGCCTTCAGTAGTCGCGCCTCGTTTCGGAAATGCGAGGTCGCTTCTATCAACATCAGGGCCATGATACGTTCCACCGTCGCCTTGTCTTCGAGTTCTACGATCGCCCGGTTCAGGTCGTTGACTCGGCCAACAAAGGCACGATGTTCGTCGTCGATTTCGGGAATGCCAACAGACAGGAAATCGCTCCACCTGATTTCCCATTCGGATCGCTCCATTGCATCTTCTCCCCATGCCTCAATTGATTGGTGCAATCGAGGACTGGAAATAGTGCGCGATTTTGCAGCTGCAGTCTTGCGTTATATCAATGACTGCCCCTGAAGCCCCGTTGACTCAGTTCGACTCGACCAGCCTTGCCACATCGCCATGGCACACGGCGCATTTCCCCACCAGCAATAGGTCGCCACCTTTCACCGCACCCGTGAAATTAATGATCGGGACGCCGTGGCCACATTTCCCGCACCAGACGTTGGCGAGGAGCTTCTTGCGGTCGTGACCGGGAATGGCGTTCCACAGCTTGGCTGCAGGTGCGGTGAATTTAGGGAGGGACTCGATAGGCATAAGTCCGAGTCTCGCATTCAGGCATGTTGATGGGGCTATGCAGCCATATCCTTATTGGGATTGATCAGGTACTTCACCCCGGTTGCACGTTTGCCATAGGTCGCAATCGCATCCAGTTGCAGTGCCTCGGTCAACGAGACTTCTTTCGCGTAGCTGCTCGCGAAAGTCGTCTTCAACTCGGCCACGACACGCTCGCGCAGTTTCTGCGCTGCCGGGGACCCGATCTTTTGCAGGAACGGAAATAGCAGCCACCCGCCCATTCCCCAGGCCATGCCGAAATTGTTGCTGAACTCGGTCGGACTGGTATCAAGGCGGCCGTAGATGTAGACCTGCTTGTGGGTTGTCGACCCGTAACGGCTGTACTCCTTGGCAGTCTGGTTCAGCGCCGCTTCCATGCAGGCCAGGATCTGTCCGGCCAGCGTGCCACCGCCCGTGGCATCGAAGGCGATGGTGGCGCCGGTTGCTACAAGCGCCGCGGTCAGGTCTTGCATGAAGCTTGGCGAACTGGCGTTGCACACATGGGTCGCGCCAAGTGCGCGAAGGATGTCCCCTTGCTCCTGTTTGCGTACGATATTCACCAGGCTGATATTGTCCTTTATGCAGATCTTGTTCAGCATCTGGCCCAGGTTGGAAGCCGCCGCGGTGTGCACCAGCGCGCTGTGGCCTTCACGGCGCATCGTCTCGACCATTCCAAGTGAGGTGAGCGGGTTGACGAAGCAACTGGCGCCCTCAGCCGGGGTCGTGCCCTCGGGCAAAAGCAGGCACTGTGCTGCTTTGATGCAACGGTACTGCGAGTACATCGCCCCGCCTATGATGGCGACCGTTTTGCCCAGCAGCGCCTGCGCCGCCGGAGAGGGCCCCGCATTCACAACCACCCCGGCGCCTTCGTTGCCCACGGGCATGGATTCGTCCAACCGGCCCGCCATGCTCTTCATCAATCTGTCTGGAACGCTCGCCGTCACAATCGGGCTGGTGGCCGTACCCGAAACCTTGGCCGTACTCATGTCGGCGGCTCCGAGTAACAGTCCGAGATCAGAGGGGTTGATTGGACTGGCGTGAATCCGCACGACAAGCTCGTCTGGCGCCGGCTCCGGGACCGCCACACTGGCGAGCGAGAGTTCCAATTCACCGCTGCGCCGGATCAGAGAGCGAAGTTGCAGCATCATGCGCGTCTTGTCGGTACTCATGGTGTTTCCTTTCATTGGGTGACGGCGGCAGGTGTCGATGGTGATCGGCGCACGCGCCACCATAGCATTCGGCGCGCAGGCGTGTCGATTGTGCCTAGCCTCCATGCATCATGCCAGTGATTGGGCTACAAGGCAGCACTCGCTTGTCTTTCGACTGGGTTTCGTTTGGGTTTCGAAGGCAATAGTCACCGATTTCTGTCATCATCAAGGACGACTCAGCCGCATCCCTTGATCCCGCCGGATGGTCAGCATTTCGAGTATTCATTTTCACCACCAGACCGGGAAATCGATGGACTGAATGTCCGCCACCTCGGTTCTGGCTCAAATTGCCGGTATCCAACGCGAGCGGTGTGATGCCGCTTAGGCAGGGGAGTATTTCCCTATCGTTCGAATATCTAAGGAGGACAAAACCGTGAAGCCCGTCGTTCTTGTTACCCGCAAGTTGCCCGATAGTGTCGAGGATCGTCTTCGGAAAGACTACACCGCCATCCTGAATCCCAATGATGTGCTCTATTCAGGTGACGAACTCATCGAGCGCGCCAAAGGGGTCGATGCAATTTTGCCCTGCCACACCGAGAAGTTCAGTGCCGCGATTATTGCCCGATTGCCTAAAAGCGTCCGTGTGATCGCAAATTTCTCTGTCGGCTACGACCACGTGGATACAGAGGCAGCCAAGGCCCACGGGCTTATCGTGACGAACACGCCTGAGGTTCTGTCCGATGCCACAGCGGAACTGACCATGATGTTGATGTTGGGCGCGGCACGCCGAGCCGGCGAGGGGGAGCGTTTGGTCCGCAACCGGGAGTGGAAGGATTGGAGCCCCAGTTTCATGGTCGGCACCCAGCTGACGGGCAAGCGTCTGGGTATTCTCGGATTCGGG
>CAIZGN010000066.1 GCA_903932505.1 Candidatus Hydrogenedentota bacterium | reverse complement strand
GGATACTACTTCTTTCGTCGGACTAGGAAAACACCCCCGCCTGCCAATGACATGGCCAAGGTACCCAAGGCAACAAGTCCTGCTACAGGCACGGGCGTTGCGGCCAGAGGATTCGTTCCCAATTCGACTTCCAAACCATCGGACAAGCTGTCCCCGTCTGTGTCGACAAGGTGACGATCCGTACCAAGCAGAAGCTCCTGTCCGTCACTCAAGCCGTCCCCGTCAGTGTCCGCATTCGGATCAAGCGTCGCGCATGGGAATCCGACGGTCGTCAGTTTCAGGTTATCAATTCCAACATTCCAGCAGGACGCCCCAATGAGCCAGGCACTGCCAGAATTCAATTGAATACCCACATTCGCGGTAGGTGCCAATGCGGCAGCCATGGTGGGAGTGCTTGCGCCAAGGTGAACCAAGGCCTCCGCATTTCGGCCCCACCACATATCAACACCAGCAGCGGTGACGACATAGCGAACCGTGATCGAGTTGGTTCCGGCGTAAGGCAGCGAGCCAAGGCTACCACCAACCGTGAATGAATATGCTTGATAGGCCACCGGGGCACCGCCCCAAGCCGGGTCATAATCAACGACCAGGAAAGAGGGCAATTCCCCGCCCTGGAACAACCTTGCCCAGACGTACGAGGAGTTGAAGGTGAGGGAAGCCGGATCAGTGATGGTATATTCCAGCGTAAATCCAGGCATCAACCCGCCCAATTGCAAGCCACCGCTGAATCCGGCAGTGACACAGTCGGTATAGCTCAGTCGAAGTTCGCCATTCGTAAAGTTTACGGTCGCCGGATCACCAAAAACGGACCAGCCGCAATCATTAAGAACGCCGAGATCAAAATTCTCCAAGAAAGTCACGGGGCTCGCAGGATCAACGCCCTTGGAGACCACCAAGTCCACCGCATCTCCAGCTGCGGCGTCCAGACCCGCAGCTGGCGTCTGGTTGATAACCTCGCCGACAGGCGCCGTGTCGCTGTAGGCTTCCGTTACGGTACCCAGGACGAGGGTCGCGTTCGTAATGGCGGTGGTCGCGGCCGCTTGTGTCATCCCAACAACATCGGGAACGACAATACCGCCACCAGCCACAACATTATCGCCACTGATCACGAGGTCGTCCATGTGGATGTCAAACGGGCCCGCGTTCATGCTTGAGTTTGTGGCCTTAATGTAGACGCCCACAGGATCGGACGCTGTGATACCGCCACTTTGCCAAGGGGTGGAAACGCCCGCATTGTAGGCCCCTCCATCAACAGCCGTGAAAACGGTCAGTTGGGCCAAGTCCACCTGAATTTTCACCTTAAGGGATGTAATCGGGGATGCCGTCATATCTACCGCATAGAACTGGGGATCGAGACCAACACCCGCGACATACAACACGCCGCTATACTTAATTATTTGGACATGCTCATAGACGCCCACACCCGGTTTCCATATCCGGATGATGAGTGCCCCACCGAACTCCGGAAAATCCGAGACCGTCGGAAGGTTAAACTCCACGTAGTACGGTGCCGCCATCCGGTTATCTTGCGTAGGCGTCGCAAGGGTCAGATACTGCGTGGTTCCGGTGGTTACTCCCGCCTTGTGGAACGTGAGCATCCCCCCGCCCAACACGGGAGAGTCCGGAACCGTTATATCCCCGAACCCGGGGTTCCCGACCATCCATGGAAACTTCACGGTCGCACCGCTGAAGTCGTCCGTCACTGTCGCAGCCCATGCCCCACCCGCTACGGAGAGCATCAATACAAATAGAAAAACTCGTTTCATTGCTTCTTTCCTCCAAAGTACCTGTTTGTGCATTCTTCCGCCAATCAGTCCCGCCATTGGACAAACATCTCGGATTTGTCCTGATGAACCAACGGCACTCACTCGCCAACCTGCAAGCTGGTTCTTACGACCGCAGTAGCGCATCCACGTCTTTTCTCGCGGACTGTTTGCGCTTATCGACCTTGCTGCAGTTTCCTAACGCTTCGAACCTTCCCGCATTCCAACATCAACCGGCTGACTTCTCCGGATTTCGTTCCCCGGGGTTGCTTACCCGAGGCTCGAAGAAATCCGCCAAAACCAGAGATCAACCTTCTACATAAGAGCATCGGCCACCTTACGATAGGCCATCACAATATCCTCAACATCCTTGCCCGTCAGACAGGACGCAATGGTCAGCAAGATGGAACGACTCGCCAAGTCGTCACAGGCGGGCAGCGTCCCACGAGCATAGTCGTAGTCCGCAGCAAAGGCGTTCGCCGGATCGCTCCAAGGCCAACCGGACACACTCTGACTCCTGCGCTGCACCAAACTCTGGTTATTGAAGTGCCAGTGCAATCCCCAGGATTCCATCGGCACACAGGCCATGCTCCCGGTCTGCCCGACGATGCCCTCGGCATGAAGAGCCTCGGCGAAGCGCTTGCAGAGATCGGGCGACTCCAAAGTACAGATCAGAAACGGTCCGCTATCGCCCTCAGGATCGGCGATTCTTCTAAATTGGAGGCCGGGTATAGTGGCCAGTTGTTCGCGGATGGCCCATTTGGCACTGCGCATCGCACCCGTAATCTTATCCAGTTTGTCGAGCTGAGCAAGTGCCATGGCACCAGCCAGTTCACTCATGCGGCATCCGATGCCCCAGAGTTGATAATTGCTGTCGGCCGGATCGAGCCGACCCTCGTCGTTGCGGGCGTAACCCATGTCATGGATGGCAAAAGCCCGCTTGTAAAGGTGCTCATCATCGCAGACCAGCATGCCGCCTTCACCCGAGGTCATATTCTTGTTCAACTGAAAGCTGAAGATGGCCACGTCCCCGAACGAGCCCACCGGGCGTCCCTGATATCGTGCACCGTTGGCTTGGGCACAATCCTCGACAATTTTGAGGCCCGCGTCGCGTGCAATCTTAACCAGCGCACCCAAATCACCGGGCGCACCACTCATATGCACGAAAAGCACGGCTTTGCTGTGCGGTCCAATCTTTCGCTGGAGATCCTTCGGCGACATGCAGAACGTGTCGTCAATGTCGACCAAACGGGGAATGGCACCCAATCGAACAATAGCACTGATACAACTCACCCAGAGATAGCCCGGAAGCAAGACCTCATCGCCCGGCCCCACACCCAAAGCGCCGAAGGCCGCCAAAAGCGCTCCAGTACCGCTGCCCATACCCAAGGCGTATTTCCGGCCAATCCGTTTACTGAATGCGTCCTCCAGCCGATCCACCATATGACCGAGTTGAGGACCGTAATAACGAAAAGGACTCCTGCCCTTGATCACCTGGGTGATATTGTCCAATTCTTCCTGCCCGATCCAGTGCGAGCCCGGAAGCTCCCAAGGCAGGGGTTCGGTGCGCACGGGCACACCACCATCAATGGCCAACTTCTCCGCATGAGCCTCAACGTTCATGATATCTCCTTCGCTACGTCCAAGCACCGACCACTCTTTGTCGTCGCCGTTCTTGGACAACATCACTAATTTTGCTTGGTTCCCGTTTCCCCACTGAGTACGACAACCTTGCCGTCCCACGTCCCGGCCTTTGTGGTTCCCACAAGCGTAAGGGTAAGCACCCCGTTCTCCCGAAGGCTCCAGTAGGCCGGGGCACTCTGCGATGGATTTTTCGGGTTCGACATCTGGCACGCGGGGGGCTCACCAAAAACAATAACGGCCCCAAACTTCTCAAAAAGCCAAGCCGTATTGACCAAGTCGTCCAAAGAACCGGGTGTTGCAGGGGCAACAACATTCTCCGCATTCTCAGACGCCACCAAGTTGCTCTTCGACCCACAGCCGTTCATCGTGAGGAAAAGCACAAGCGCGGGGCAGAAAAGAAAAAACACCTTACGCATAATCATTCGAACTCCTGACCCAAACCAGAACCACCGCAGTCGCCCAAGCAATCTGCTTGTCAGTACCGGCGGTCTCGTGCCTCAAGTGCTTGGCACGAGACCGCCGACGGATAAACTCTCAAAACTTGTATTGCACACAACGATCGTTCGGCAGCCGGCTCAACCCCAGCCACCCATATTCCACATCCACCAACCGAAATTCTGGCGAAATTCACTGGTTCCCTTGCCACCATCGGACTGGCACGGCATCTTCGTCCCGTAGCGGACCCATTCCGCGTGACCATCCATGTACAGCACATTGGCACCACCGGGAATATGGTTGAACGAGGACTGTGCCGAGAGCGCGCCAGGATACCAAGTTGTGATACCACCGGCAGCCCACACATCAAACATGACCACCATATTGCTCTGCGCAATAGCCGAGCCCCCGGGGTTATTGATGTCGGTAATAAAGAAACGCTCAATACCTTCGCGCAGACGAGGGATGGAGGTAGGCAGTGCCTCGCCACCATCGTCCGTCCAGCTGCCCGGCGTATTCTGCTGGATATTTGTCATGATGTTGCTCAGCGTGCCTTCATCGATATCGCGGTCATAGCATTTCAGCCGCATAATGGAATACCCGGTACCCCACGTGTCGGCCGTTCCATGCGCCCACCCAAGGAAGTCACCGGTCTGCAGATACCAAGGCACGTAACTTTGCGCGACAAGTGCCAACAGCAGCTGCGAACCTGTCCGCGTCGCCCAGGGAACGTAGATGTACGAAGGATTGATGGACAGGGACATAGGCAACCACCATTGCTTGGCAGAGGGATTGGGATTCGAAGCAATCTTGGAGACCATCCCGGCATAGTCTTGATCGACGGGAACCGGGGGCATGTTGTTGTAGTCCTGAATAGGGCTGCCGCCGGTGCTGCGGGCATCGGACGGGCAAATCCAGATCTGGGGATCGGTCCAGTATTCCGGATAAAGCTGATTCGCCGCGATGCCATGATACAGCGATACGGGGTTGCCACCATTGTTGGAGGGCATATACTCCGGCCCAGTCGGGAACACCTGCCCTTGCGATTCCCCCGAATACATCTTAAGAATCAAGCCCCATTGTTTGAGGTTGTTCGCGCAAGACGCCCGCCGGGCCGACTCGCGGGCCCGTGCCAGGGCCGGCAACAAAATCGCTGCCAAGATACCGATGATGGCAATGACCACCAACAGCTCGATCAAGGTAAAACCCTTACGTTTCATTAAATCGTCTCCTCATTCGTTATCCTATAAACAAAAAAAACGGCAGATGCCAAGACCAACTTGGTCAGGCTCCGTAGAAAGTGTAAGACAAGTCGCCGAAAAACGATTGTTTGGAGTGCGGAAAAAATTGTACGAATCCCCTTGACAAAAAAAAGAAACTAGGGTAGAGTGAGTAAGTGAAGTTTTATCTGTCGGTGTCTTTTTGTTTATCTTCTGGATTTATTTGTATGAATCAACGAACCCCTTTGGAGGCGGCCTATACGGCCTCACAAGATCTAGTGGGGATTTCAGGCCATCGGCCTGTGCGAGTCAGTTCTTGGGTCGATGGTCCCGGAGATTTGCACCGGATTTTGCCCGAATCCCCCGATTTTCCCGGATGGGAATATGGTGACTTGGTTTTCGCCCCGGAGCGCCAGGATCACCAACCTCATGACCACGACTTCTATGAGATTTGTATCGTCCGCCAAGGAATCGCTACGCATCGCACCGACTTTACGGAAGACGAATTGGGGCCAGGAACGGTGGTGGTCATGGCACCCGGCATTGCCCACAGCATTTACGGCCTGCGGAATCTTTGCCAGACCAACGTTTATTATCTTGCCGAATGGTTATCGGACGATCTTTCCGCCTACTGGGGGCAATCGGCTTTCGTGCCCTTGTTCCTAGCGGCTGCGCTGTTTCGGTCACCCCTGAAACACCCCGTGCCCCAGTTTGTATTGACGGCGGAAGAAATGCGGGATATCGACCATGAACTCGCCGATATAGGCAGGGAATGCCACGCGGAATCTTCCTCACTTACTTTTCTGAAATCAACGCTCCTCAAGCTGCTCATCAAGCTTAGCCGGGCCTACGGGCGATGGGCACCTGAGGAACTGGTCTTGGGTTTCCGAACCGAAGTGACCCGAGCGCTGGAGCATATCGAGGAGATCATTCTGCAGTGTGAACCATTCCATGTAAATGAACTGGCGCAAGAAATCGGAGTGTCGCCAAACCATTTCTCCTTCGTTTTCAAGCAAGCCACGGGGTGGGCACCCATGGAATACTATCAGGGACGGCGTGTGCAGCATGCGAGCCGACTCTTGCTCGATCCCCAGCGTTCGATCACCGATGTCGCACACGAACTCGGTTTCTTTGATTCCGCGCATCTATGCCATCTATTCAAGCAATACAAGCGCATGTCTGCGAGCGAATACAGAAAATTGTGTTCAGGAAAAAAGGTACAGGCGCCGCTGACGCGGTCTTGACCAATGGACCCGGCTCCTCAGATCCTCAGCACAATACCCAAGCGAATGAGCGGCCCCGTAACCCCAACCATGAGAACAGCCAAGACCAATGATCGCACGATACCTGTCGCGCCAGTATTCAGATGGTTCTCAAGGAAGCTCACCCCCAGCACACTCAGTGCCGAGTAGAACAGATGCGGAATAATAAAAGTCAGTAGCGGTTGGGTGCCGGCTGGGCGAACAGGACGCGCCCACCTTTCGATTCCGCGCCTGTCCACAAGCCAATGCAGAAAGGCCAGGGCCGCACAGCAGAGGCCTGCCGAAACCAGGCACCACGCCGGTGTTCCATCGTGTTTCGATATACCTCCGAATGGACGCAGCAACATTCCACTGACAAACAGCACCGCGCTCAAAATGAATAGTCCTATCAGGAGTTTGTTCCCCGCCGAACGCTCCGGGTACTTGCCAAGCAACATCCCCGCGAAAAGGCCCGCCACCGCAATCGACCCCAATCCTCCTATTATTCCGCCGATAGACAGGTATTGGCTCACAAAATGAAGGAATCCCAACCCCTTGTAGTGCTCGACAAGGTTCAGCGCGGTCAACGAAAAAATGACCGCCACAATACCTGCGGGTTTCCTGGCAAAACCCAGATATACACCCGACGCAAGGCAGTAGGCAATCCCAATCAATCCGGGAATACCCCACCAGCTTGTCCGAAGCCAGGTGGTCGTTCCAGCCCAATCCCCCCGATAAATGATTCCAAGAAACACAAGACCCAACAGTCCGCAACAACGATATAGACTGTACAGTCTTTTGCGTGCGCTGCTCGAAGGGGCGGGATATCGGTTCCAGACGAGAACCACGCAAATGAACAGAAACAACTCCCATGCCCCCGGGCTGATCGGCATGGCGGTGGCGTGGATGGTATAGGTGTTGACCATCAAGAGTCCGATGACCAGCAGGCTGAGCGTTCGCGCTAGCACATGCCCCCAAAGGAGTCGAATGGAGTAGCCAGACCCCATACGTCGGCTGAAGGCGAGTGGGATCGATACCCCAACGATAAACAAAAAGGCGGGAAATATAACATCTGGCACAGTCATTCCGTCCATGCCCGGTGCCATGTGATTGAGCCACCACGGCACATTGTTCATGTGCCCCAGATCAGGGTCGTTCATGTCGTTGAAAAATAGCATCAACAACATCATGATTCCCCGAAAAATATCCACAGATGCAAGTCGCGCAGGCGGGGGAACGATTGTCACGTCTCTTGGCGTATCATGCGCAATCATTCAGGCTCCCCTCAGCCCGCCGGTGTCTTGGCGGGAAGAATATCAACCACACGACGCTGTAGGTCAGGAAGTTCAGGCAGCGGAGCACTGGGCACCTGCTCGTACCAGAATGCGGCACTGCACCAGTCATCCACCCGCTCAAATAGATTCTTGGAGGGTCCCCACCCCAGTTGTTGAATGGTGACACGGATACTCTGCTGCCAATAAACAGGATCCGGCAAGTGCCACCGATACATGGAAACGAAATTGTCGCTGATCAGGCTGCAACCGTGATAGAGGAAGGGGGTCTGATACAGTCCCCACGCCAAGCCAACGTAATCCTCGCTGCCAGTACCGCAGACGGTCGGAAACTGTTTGTCTCCGTCCAAATAGATCTTGGCCTCTCCCTCACCCCACCAGGTCCATTCACCTGTCGGCGGCATGATTCGCACGCCAATCACCGCACCCAAGTAGCGTCCCCGTCCTGTGCGGGTGGGTAGTATTGTGTAGTCTTCCCCAGCCGTCGTTGGATTCTCGCGGCGGAAGAGTACATGAAGCCGACCCACATCCTTGGGATGTCGCTCACCAAGTGTATAGTCAAAAGAGACAAAGACGGGAACGGCCTTCTCCCCGTCATTGGTCAAAGTAAAATGCGCACGACTTACGAAGGGCATGGGCAAATAGAGATTCATCGCAGCCGACTGCCCCACCGAATGAACGGCCGATTGATAGGGCACCGGTGCGCTCCCATGGGAAAAACCCATAAAATCACCCAGCGGACACGCTATGCTCGGGTACTCTTGCCCATCCCAATACGCGCGGATGACCAAGCTGCGAAGAACCCGAGGATCCGTATGCTCGGTGGTCATCCAAAGATGACGGATGGTCCCCGAACCCCGGATATCGCATAATTCAAGCGTTTCGCCGGGCTCAATGGTCTTGTTTGCGGAGCCCTTGCGACCAACCCCAAGTGCCCCCGCAGCCTTCCCCCCTTCGCCCTTTGCTCCGGTCGGGTTCTCAAAGGTCACCGAACGAGACTCAATGCCCTTGGGTATATTGTAAGGAGCTACGGTGGGATCTAATGCCGCCGACCAGCGATTGTCTTGAGTCGTGCATGACAGACAGAGGGTCGCCAACAGCATGACAAGCGCGGGCTTTCCCGCAAAGCGCAGAAAAATCACAATGGCTCCTCTATCGCCGGGAACCGGCTCATTTCGACAAAGCGCGCCATTCAAGGGTCTCACTCGCTCCCAAGGGCCACCGCACTCCCCATCCCGCCCCCGATGCACAAGGTGGCCAGCGAGCGATGCATATCGCCCCGCAAGTGACCGTGGGCGAGGTGAACGAGGATTCGAGCGCCGCTCGCCCCAATGGGATGCCCCATGGCAATTGCGCCACCATGAACATTTATCTGTTCCGCTGCGAGATTCAGCAGTTTCACGCACGCCAGCGCCTGAGCAGCGAAGGCCTCGTTGATCTCGATGGCATCAAAATCTCCCAAACTCAACCCATGCCGCTTGCAGAGTGACTGCACCGCATGCACCGGCCCCTCGCCAAAGCGGGCCGGTTCGCACCCCACAGCGGCGGATCCGAAAATCGACGCCAATGGCTTCCAACCGTGACGCGAGGCGGATTCCTCGCTGCACAAAACCAGCATCGCAGCACCATCGTTGATGCCGGATGCATTCCCCGCAGTTACTGTCCCATCGCGCTTGAACGCAG